>JAYTGZ010000355.1:0-10070 GCA_043733025.1 Pseudomonadota bacterium
ATCGCATCGGCTTGCAGCGGCCAAGCCGGAAGAAAGAATAAGGAGTCTATTCGGAACCTCTGAATCCTTGTTTCAGCCTAGAAAGTCCGAGAATTCTGCTCCGTTGGGAGCGCGGACAAGATGGGGAAGCCGGGCGCCTCAACGGTTCCCTCCCCTTTCCACCCTAAGAGCGGGAGGGGATTGTTTTCGCGTTCCTTAGCCGTCTTCGACGTCACGTGAACTTTTTTTGTTCGGACTGCCATCCCGCGACGTGAGTTTACCTCAACTGACGACGCCCATCGCCCTTCGTTACACGCCACGCCAGGAAACCCATCCAGCTTGCCTCCCAGCCATACCTAGCCGGAGAACCACACCCCGCTTGCCTCTTGGCGTGATCCGTCTAGCTGTAACAGTGTGTAACAAATCGCCACTCCGTCAACCATGGCTTTAAGCTTATCGTTATCGTGAAAATAGTCCATCGCTGCAATCGATGGCTGGTACCCGGAGTCTCTGTTATGAAATCTATCAAACTTCATCGAAACGCAGTCGTTGCAATCGCCGCGATGGTCGCCATGAACTTAGCTTACGCCGATCCGCCGGGCCGCGTCGGGCGCTTGAGCTTAGCCGAAGGCCAGGTTTCGTTCGCGCCGGCGCGCAGCGAAGGCAACGACAATTGGACCGCCGCTCAACTCAACTGGCCCGTCACCGGCGGCAATCGACTGTACGCCGACGACAACGCCCGTGCCGAATTGCAGATAGCCGCATCATCGCTGCGCCTGGCCGAAAAAACCAGCGTCGACTTCACTCGCCTCGACGACGAACGAGTCGAAGCCTACATCCCGCGGGGCTCGGTGCATGTCACCCTCAGAAACTGGGACAACAACGATCCATTCGTCATTACCACGCCGACCTTGAGTGTGACCCTGAGCGCCAACGGGCGTTATCGCATCGACGTGAACGATGACGGCGAAACCACAATCGTCATCGTCCGGCAGGGCGAAGCGCAAGTGGTGAACGGAAATTCCCATTTCAACCTGATCGCGCCGCAACGGGCGGAAATCAGCGGCCGGGATGGCGGCGATATCTCTATCGAGCGTTTCGACGACGAGGATGATTTCGATCGCTGGGCCGCCGACCGCGATCGCCGCCAAGAGGTCATCACCTCTTCGCGCTACGTTGCTCCGTCCACGCCCGGTCTTTACGAACTCGACCAATACGGCCAATGGCGCGAGGAGCGCGAGTATGGCCATGTTTGGCGGCCCAACAACGTCGCCGCCGATTGGGCGCCCTATCGCGACGGCCGCTGGGCCTGGGTCGAGCCCTGGGGCTGGACCTGGATCGACGATGCACCCTGGGGCTATGCGCCGTCCCACTACGGCCGCTGGGTGTATCTCAATCACTACTGGGCCTGGGCGCCCGGCCGCGTGATCGCGCGGCCCTTCTACGCACCTGCGCTCGTGTCCTTCATCAGCGGGCCGGGCTTTAGCGTCTCGGTCAATGCCGGCGGGCCGTTCGGCTGGGTGCCGTTGGCGCCGTACGAGGCCTATTATCCTTATCACCATCACAGCGATCACTACGTGCGCCGCATCAACGTCCCCCATGTTCGCCACGATTACGTGATCGATCGCAACTATCGCGGTGAGTACCGCAACCGCGACCATCCCGGCGGCGTGACGATCGTGGATCCGAGTGTGGTCATCCGCGGTCTGCCGGTGCCGCGTGGCATTCTGCCCCTGGAACGCCGCCTGTTGCGCGATCTCGCGCGCGCCGCGCCGCCGCTGCCGCCGCTGCCGCGGGTCGGCGCGGTCCTGCCGAAGCCAATCATCGCGCGGCCGCTGGAACGGGAACGCCACCGCGACCGCGACCGTCGAGACGAAGGCCAGCGTCGTGACGAGCAGAAATTCCAAACCGGCGCCCCGCCCGTGGACGTGCGCGAACGCGCCCCGCGGGAAACGCAGCCGGTCGTACGCGAGCAAGACCGCGAACGGCGCCGCGATGATCGTAAAAGGATAGTCCCGCGGCCCGACTATACGATTCCCCGCCATGAAGTCGATACCCGCGTGCCGCTGCCGCCGGAACAACATCGGCCAGCCCCCATCGTTCGCCCAATTCCGGCGCAGCAATCCGCCCCGGTGGTTCGCGACATCCGTCGCGATAATCCAGCGCCGGTGGTCGTGCGCGAGCAACCAAACAATCAACAGCGCGAGTTTCGGCGCGAGGAAAACCCCGAACCCATCCAGCGCAACGAACCGAATCAAGCCACGACCGGCGCCGGCAAAGCCAATGGCGCGCCTATGGTTCGTAAAATAAACGAGGACATGCTCCGGGCACGCTAACAGATTGAAGTGACGGCGGGCTTTGCGTTTCAAGGCAAACGGTTTAGGCTAATGGGATTGCAACTACCGATGGCTCCAGTGAAGCGTCTGTATACCGCCGCCGATTTGATCGAAGCCCAATTGCTTAAGGATTTGCTCCGGGAAGTGGGCATCGTCACGGAAATTTTCAATCAAAATGCGCGTAGCGGAACGGGTGAAATTCCGTTCACCCACGCCTACCCGGAGCTTTGGTTAAAAAACGAAACCGATCAAGAACGAGCGCGGCAGATTATCGACGAGTATGAAAACACCGAGATACCCACCGGCGTGATCTTTTGCCGTTCGTGCAACGAAGAAAATCCGCGCAACTTTGCAAGCTGTTGGCAGTGCGGAAAGCTGATGCAATAGAACTGCGCTAGAAAAACCGAGGCTAATTCGCGCGGCCCGCGATGACACCAATGCCGCGTTTCTTTTGGAAACGCTACAACGCGATCTTACTTTCGATCGGCATCAAGTTACAGGTTTTGATCTTCCAACTCTTATCTTCCTGACGCTCGACGGTGAACACCGCGAGCAGCAGTTGATTTTCGTCGGACAGGAATTGGATACCCTGTAAAATGCGGCCTTGCGCGATCGAAGGCGTTAAAAACCTCACTTCGCGCAGGTTGTAAATTGGGCTGTAATGGTCGCGCACCATTCGGTTGAAAGCCTCGGGGGTTGGAAAGCGCTCCTTCACGCTCGGCGCCGCAAGCGCGTAAGATGCTTCGCCATCGTCGCGCTGGAAGGCGTCGAGTTGGTTTTGAATTGCCTGGCGAATATCGGACCAGTCCTGCGCCGTTGGCCAGGAATTCCCGGCGGCAAACACGCTGCTAGAATGCAGCAAGACCGCGGCGAAAATCCAGCGTAATAAAACATTCATGTTAGCCTCTCAGATCAATCAAACAACCACACCAGTTTCGATCACCGAACCTAAGCTTAGTTCAAAATGACCGCAGCCAGCAGCGTCACCCGGCCGCTTCACAGCGCCTCGCTACCACTCGGCAGCCTTGCGAGCCGCATGGATGCTTGTTGTTACGACAGTATTCGCGAAACGGCACGCCAGTTGGACTGCGCAGCCGGGGTGGCGGCGGACATCAATGCGCTCAATCAACTGGCGCAGGCAAGTCATCCACCCGCGACAACCGCCAGCGGCAGGCGCCTGCGTTTCGTGGTTCAGGAAACCGGTTCCGCGATGCCGGACTACGAGCCGCGGATCTTCGCAACCGGCGCGGTGCCGACGCGGCCTGGCGATCTGCATGATAGTTTCAATGCTTTAGTCTGGCTGACGTTCCCGCAAACCAAAGCGGCCCTCAACGCGCGTCATGTGGCGACACGGCGCGCTGCCGCGAAGTCGCCAAATCGGACCCCAGCGCAAGATGCGCTGACCTTGTTCGACGAATGCGGCGTGATTGTCGCCAGTGACCGGCCGGACCTGTTGGCGTTGATCACCGGCTTTCAATGGAAGCAGCTTTTCTGGCAGCGGCGCGAGGAACTCAATCGGCATATGAAATTTTTTCTGTTCGGCCATGGTCTGATGGAGCAAATGCTCAACCCCTATATCGGCCTGACGGGCAAGGCGCTTTTGATCACGGTTGAATCGGCATGGCTGGAAGCCTCTCCGGATGTGGCTCGCAGCCATATCGACGCCACCTGCCACGCCCTGATTGCCTCCGCCGGCGCCCTATCCCACAGCCGCGGTCTGGCGCCACTTCCGGTGCTGGGCATCCCCGGATGGACGCCGGAAAACGACGATCAGGCATATTACGACAACGTAAAGTATTTTCGCCCGGGCCGCCGCGCCACCGCGAACAGGATTGGATAATGCGTCATTGGATAGTCTTGTTAGGATTCGCGCTCTTGGCGTGCGGCTCACCTCCGATCGATTATCGCGGCGGCGATGCCGCCCGGTTTGAGCATCCGCAACGCAACGGTCTTGGCCGTCCGTTGATCGCCGTCGCCCTGGGCAGCGGCGGGCCGCGCGCCTTGGCCCACATCGGCGTGCTTAAGGCGCTGGAAGCCAACGGCATTGTGCCGGACCTCATCGTCGGCACCAGTTCCGGCGCCATCGTCGGCACCTTGTACGGCAGCGGGCTGTCCCTCGCCGAGTTGGAAACGATGGCGATGGATTTGCAGCCGACCGAGATTTTGGATTTTTCGTATTCCAATCGCGGCTATATTCGCGGCGAGGCGTTGCAGAATTTCATCAACCGCCTGGTGAAACACCGGCCCCTGGAGCAACTCCCCAAGGAAGTGGCCATCGTCAGTACTGACTTGAAGACGGGACGGGCAGTTGTGTTCAATCGCGGCGACACGGGACTGGCCGTGCGGGCGTCAAGCGCCATCCCCGGCCGCTTTCAGCCGGTCAAGATCAACGGCAAGGATTATCTCGACGGCGATCTCGTCAGCCCCGTGCCCATGCGCATCGCCCGGGAACTCGGCGCGGATGTGGTGATCGGTGTCGACGTTTCGGCCTTTATCGAAGACACCCCGACGGAGAAAAATTTCCCGACGCAATGGATTATCACCGGCGCCATGCGCAAGACCATCGTCGATCACGAAGCCCAATACGCCGACGTCATCATTCATCCAAATATCGGCTACTACGCCGGCTGGGGCGACCGCTACAAGCGCAATTGCTTCGCGATTGGCGAACGGGCCACGCTGGCTTTGATCCCTAGGATCAAAGCAGCGATTGCCGCGGCAACTGCGAAACTCGCTCGCTGAATTTAAGGGGCAACAATGCGGTCGGCAAGAAACGACCCAAAGCCGCCACTGAAGCTTACCCCGATCGGATGACCGGTCCTATTCCCACTGCGGACATTCGTATTTCGCGAATGCGGCATTCTTGCGCATATGGGCGAGGCGACATCATTGTCGCGTCTGACGCCAACCCGTGCCTTCGGCTCAACGAGGGCCCGGTTTTCGATGTTGACTCCGATGCCTCGACAAATTCTTTCAGTTACGCATATCCTTGAGTATTCTCCATGCTGCGCCGCCCGTGCATTACGATAGCACCTCAGGTTCTCGCGCGATGCAACCGCCGAAGCGTCCCGCACGCACGCCCAGTAAACCGCCGCCCTCGGGCCCTTCTGTGAAGCCATGAGCAGTGACAATCAACGACGACAAACCAACCTATCAACCTTCCGCAGGAGTAGGCGCGACGACTTCGCAACACAAGCGCGCTAGTCGACGAGCGTCGCACACGTACACGCTGCGCATCGAGTATGCCTCCAGCCCGACTGTGGAGGTCGACGTAAGCTCTGCGACGGACAAAGCATCTTACTTGGCGCCCACCCTGTCGATTACGGAAGCGGACATCCAGCCGGACTGGTCGCGCGAATTTACAGTCCTTGGAAGGCATACACTCGAACAACTAAACGAAATTATTCACCACATTCTCGGATGGGAGCGAGAGCGCCTATACGAATTCCGAATCGCTGACCAAGTGTACGCTCATATGGTGTTCCTAAATGAGGACGATCTCTTCGTTGAGGCGGAGAAACCATGTGTCTCCTGCCATATACCCATTCGACACATCGGCCTTTTGGTTGGAGATGTTTTTGCGTACATATTTGACTTCGGCGACTACCACATTTTTCGCGTCACCGTGCTCGACATTCGACCTGCGTCCACCGCCGAAGTTGTGCCAATACTGCTTTCCTACCGTGGAGAAAACATTGTCCAGTATCCCGGCACTGTGGGCGAAACTGAAGAACGGACATTCAGGAACCGAGCGCCCACCGTCGCCGCACCCAAAACGGTTCGTGATCCGTTTCGTGTTCGCTTCATCAGAGAATCGGATGGATTTGTGCTGAGGGAATGGCGGGCATCCAACAACAAGACCCACTGGCAGAAGGCAGTTGCAATTCTTGAGAATAGGAATTTCTCACTCGAGAACATTGCCACAAAGATAGAACAGACTGAAGGCAACGTCGAAAGATGGATAAAGGCATTCAACCGCATTGGCTTTCATGGTCTAAAAACGCCTTCTCGGCGCACAGGCTCCACAAAATCGCGCCAATACGAAAAGCTCACAGCCAAGCGCGATCAGAAGGCGCGCCGGATTATTGAGATCGTTCACGCGAAACCAAGTGCGTATGGAATCAACCGCAGCAACTGGACCCGTCCATCCATTGTGCTCGCCTATGAGCAGGAGCACAACGAGACGATTAGCGTGGAGTATGCCGGTGAACTATTACGAAAGTTCGGATATGCGATTCGGAAAGCGCGAAAGGTGCTCACGAGTCCGGACCCGAACTATCGGGAGAAGGTTGATCTTCTGCTGAACACGCTTCAGAACCACAAGCCGGGTGAACTTTTCTTCTTCGTCGACGAGTTGGGCCCCCTACGAGTCAAGAAGTATGGCGGCCGTGCGCTCGTTCGAAAGAATGAGATTCTCACCTATCCGCAAGAGCAGGCACATCGCGGCGTCATCATGATGTCCGGCGCGCTGAGCGCAACGGCGAATCAGGTGACATGGGTTTACGGCCGAGCAAAGGACACGACGGCCATGATCGACTTGATGGAGTTGCTCTACAACCAGTATTTCTCGGCACTCAAGCTGTACGTGACATGGGACGCGGCGTCATGGCACAAGTCGGCGATGCTGGTCGAATGGCTCGATGCGTTCAACTCCACCACTAAGATCACAAACGAGGGGCCGCTCATCGAATTGGTTCCACTTCCAACATCATCGCAGTTCCTGGATGTGATCGAGGCTGTGTTCAGCGGCATGAAGCGCGCCGTTGTTCATCATTCCGATTACCGTGACGTCCCCGAGATGAAGAAGGCGATATCCCTACACTTCACCGAGCGCAACGCGAACTTCCGCGAGAATCCGCGGCGGGCAGGAAAAAAGATCTGGGAGATCGACTTCTTCGACGACAAAGAGAACATTCGCTCTGGGAATTATCGGGAATGGTAGCCGACCGGGCATTCGTGATTGATGCGACGTTCTTACTTGACGACGCCGAAAAGTCGTTTTTCGGATCGGCCCCGCTCGTTGACGGGTGTGGTCGAAACACTTCCGTGGTCTACGGGGCCGTTCGAGATATGTTGCGGCTTCGTAGAACCCTTGGCATTGCCCGAGGGATCGTGGTCGTGAGTGCCGATGCCAGTGCGGTCTCGTCAGCGCTGAACGTCGCGATTTTCCGGGAGGTCCTGCTGGGCATCGGCACTAACGTATTGCACGAGCCGACGGTCCGCGTCGGAGCGCTCTGCCGCTCGATACTCTTGGACCGAAAGACCACGTGGATCGTCACCCGGAACAAGTCGCTGATGCAGCTTATCAACACCTCGTGCGGAGTCATTATGGCGCCTGAGGGTGCGAACCCGGAAGTAATAACCGAGGATGCGCTCGCATCCCGCTACCGAATCCGCCCTGAGCAGGTGCCAAGCTTCCTTGTCCTAACGGGCGCCGGTTCCGCAGAGTCGTTTACTGCCAAGCAGGCGGTGCGACTGCTCGAGGTGTATGGAACCCTCAACGCGGCGTTAGAAAGTTCCGGTGCTGATGCATTATCGCCCAAGACGAGGCGATACCTCTCCGCCAACAAGGCAATGTTGCTCGCACGATTGCAGGAACTGACTGTCATTGATCACGTCGGCGAGCTGCGGGCGGCTTCCATGGGCCCCATCGCGAGGAACGATGAAGAAAGCCGCCACTCGTGCAAGGATTACGGATTTCCGTCGCTTGGACGTCTTCTTGAATCGCCGCCGAAGGTCGAGTTGGTCGGCACGGTGCGAGATAGCAATCAAGCGTACGTCGCTGTTGTCGACGGAGCTGGTCTGCGCGAGCTGGAGAAGGCAGTTGCAAGCGCAGACATTTGTGCGGTCGACACAGAATCCACGGATAAGGACCCGAGAAAGGCAACTCTCCTTGGTGTCGCCTTCGCGATCAGCGACGGGCAAGCATTCTACGTGCCGGTGACCGAGACGGACCTTCGTGATGTCCCAACAACGTCAGTCATTGAGGTTCTCCGTCGTATTCTTGGCAGGGACGTCAAGGTCGTCGGTCATAATCTCAAATACGACTATGTCCTCCTTCGCCGGTATGGCATTCGAATCCAGCCCCACTTCGACACCATGTTGGCAGCACACGAGTGCTTCGGAGACTGGGACTTTTTCAATCTCGGAGCCGTCGCGAAAAAACTGACCGGGCGGGACGTGAAGAGATACAGGGACATCGTTGATAATGGCCAGACGCTTCAGGATGTTCCCTTCAAAGACTTGGTCGAGCATGGCTGCGCGGACGCTGATGCAGCCTTGAAGCTATATCGTCGCTTGCGCACGATTCTCAAGGAAAAGGGCATCGATAATCAGTTCGCAAACGAAGTAATGCCGCTGATGCGACTTCTCGGCGACAAGGAGCTTGACGGCGTTCGCATGAACATCAGTTCGATCTGGCGCACGAAGGATGCGCTCGCGAGCGAAGCCGAGCGTGCAAAAAATACCATTTTTGCAATGGCCGACAAGCAGTTCGACGTCGACTCGATGAAGGACATCGCCACGGTCTTTCGCTCGATTGAGGGGATTCGAGAACGAATTGGACCGCAGCCTCTTCGTCAAGGACGACTTGAACAGCTTGCGCAAGGAAACGAGCTTGCCCATGCCCTTGTCCATTACAAGCGACTCCAGAAGCGGATGAGGCAACTGGAGACGATTTGCAAGTGCGAAAAGAACGGCAAGGTGTTTCCGCTATTCAGTCAAATGAAAGCGGGTCATGGAAGCATTTCATCCGCCGACCCAAGTCTCTTTGAGATCGAGGGCGGCCTTCAGCCAGAGGACGTTCTCGACAAGGACATCCGTCAACGTATTCCAGATGCGAGTCGAGCGATGGACATTCTGCAGCAATTGACGGGAGATCAAGCCCTCGAAATGGATCGCCAAGCAAGCAAGAACGAATTCATCGGTGGTCAGCAACCGTCACTCGTGGGCTTGTGCCATGCGGACGTGCTGGTCCTACTTGCGATCGGCGCCTCGAATGCTGCTCTCTGTAAGAGATTCCTGATAGACGCTCGAAGGGCAAGCGATCTTCGTGAAGGGGTGGTCGGTAGATACCCGAAGCTATTCAAGTGGATCGAGGAGTCCCAACGGAACATCGTGTCTTTCGGCTTCGCATCGACGGGAGGACGACGCAGATACTGGGAGGGGCTCGGAAGCTCGGATATTGATAAGCGAAATAGAGCGCAGCGAAGTGCGGTACGATGGCTGATCGGGATGTAACGGGGCGTCTGCGGTCTACGATAAGATCACGCCAATGGTTATCAACGGCTGCTATCAGGAATTGCGAACTTTCGCTTCCGTCCCTGTGCCGTACGTTTGAAATACCCCTTAGCTATCAAAGTCCTACTTGAGTAGACGTACGGAACGTGAAGTTTTTCAGCCCACCCTGAAACGAAGTGTAAGCGGCTACGTGTGCGGCCAACCCGCTTATGATGTGAAACGGCGAAATGGCGATTCTGTCGCCCTCGAGACGATAGAAAAGCCTGGGGGAATCCGGCCTGCAAGCCAGCGCCACGAACTGGGCTTCGATGGCAACCAAGCGGACACCCCCCAGCCCGGTCTCAGCCCCCTGCCTTTTCCAGTAAAGCCAACCCGCGCTCAGCCTTCCCAGATCCGCGCTTTGCACGCAGTCGAAACCGTGTTTCCGAATCGAACTCGGCCAACATCAGCGTAGTCATCTCGTCTATCAGACGATTAAGCGGTGTGCCGCGACTCTTGGCCAGCGCCTTGAGTCGC
>JAYTGZ010000356.1:0-3066 GCA_043733025.1 Pseudomonadota bacterium
AGCCCTGGGCGGCTCCTTGAAATTCGGTCAGCGCGAATGGGTCGTTGTAGGCCTTATCGATTCCAACAAAAGCGGTTTCGATTCCGAAGTGTGGGGCGATGTCGATCAGCTCATGCAAGCCTTCCGTCGCGGCGCCTATTCGTCGGTGATTTTCAAGCTCAATGACGGCGCCGCATTCGATCGCGTGAAACAGCGCCTCGAAACTGACCAACGCTTGACCTTGGAAGCAAAGCGCGAGCGCGTGTTCTATGCCGAGCAATCGGAAATGTTGTCGAAGTTCATCAGCTATCTCGGGCTGACATTGAGTGTCATTTTCTCGCTCGGGGCAACCATCGGCGCGATGATCACCATGTATGCTGCCGTAGCCAATCGAACCGGCGAAATCGGCACCATGCGCGCTCTGGGTTTCCGCAGGTCCAGCATTATGATGACGTTTCTCATGGAATCGATTTTCCTCGCGCTGGTCGGCGGCGGCGTCGGCATTTTCCTCGCCTCGTTCATGCAATTTTTCACCATTTCCACCATGAATTGGCAGACCTTCGCCGAACTCGCTTTCAGCTTTGCCTTGACGCCTAAGATCGTGATCAATTCGTTGCTGTTTTCGCTGATCATGGGCGTGCTCGGCGGTTTTCTTCCAGCGGCACGGGCATCGCGCATGAAGATCGTCGACGCACTGCGCGCAGCGTAAATCGGCTAACAATGGCGGGTGGGAGTGGCTGGCCTCGGGCCACCCGCCCTACAGCCACGAGGCAATACCAGTGCGGGTCTTACGGCCTACCACGCCACAAGGCAGTATCCAGGGGCTGGCCTTGGGCCATGCGCCTTCCGGCGCGGCCATATTAGCCAAGCAATTCAGAAGCCCGATCGGCCAAGTTGTTATAATGTTTCCTACACCGTTCCCAAAATCCGATGACGACATCATGAACGCTCCGCACACCGGTTTGACGCTCGACCTCGAACATTTTTGGATGCCGTTCACGGCGAATCGGCAATTCAAATCGGCGCCGCGTTTGTTTGCCTCGGCGAAGGACATGAATTTCACCACCGTCGATGGCAACCCCGTGTTGGACGGAACCGCGGGATTATGGTGCGTGCAAGCGGGCCATTGCCGCGAGCAGATTTCCTCGGCGATCAAAAGACAAGTCGATACCTTGGATTTCGGCCCGACCTTCCAAATGGGCCATCCCGGCCCGTTCGAAGCGGCGAGCAAGTTGGCGGCCATGGCGCCCGCGGGTTTGGACTATGTGTTCTTCGCCAACTCGGGCTCCGAGGCGGTTGACAGCGCGCTCAAGATCGCCCTCGCCTACCACCGCATTCGCGGCGAAGGCCATCGCACGCTGTTGATCGGCCGCGAGCGCGGTTATCACGGCGTGGGTTTCGGCGGTATTTCCGTCGGCGGCATGACGGGTAATCGCAAGACCTTCGGCAGCATGCTGCCGCGCGTCGATCACCTGCCGCATACTTTCAATCTCGAGAAGCAAGCCTTCAGCCGCGGTGAGCCGGAGTGGGGCGCACACCTCGCCGACGATCTGGAGCAACGCATCATACCGCTGCACGATGCGTCTAACATCGCGGCGGTGATCGTCGAACCGATGGCCGGTTCCACTGGCGTATTGATTCCGCCCAAGGGTTACTTGAAGCGCCTGCGCGAGATTTGCGACAAGTACAATTTGCTGCTGATCTTCGATGAAGTCATCACCGGCTTCGGCCGCGTCGGGCCCCACGCGTTCGCCGCCGATACGTTCGGCGTGCTTCCGGACATGATCACCTGCGCCAAGGGCCTGACCAATGCGACGGTGCCCATGGGTGCGGTGATCGCGAAGAAAAATATCTACGCTGCCTTCATGAACGCACCGGCGAACGCAATCGAATTCTCCCACGGTTACACCTACTCGGGACACCCGCTTGCCTCCGCCGCCGCCAGCGCGACGCTCGATCTCTATCGCGACGAACAATTGTTCCAGCGCGCGGATGAGCTGTCCAACTATTTCCAAGACGCGGCCCACAGCCTGCGTGGTTTGCCCAATGTGATAGATATTCGCAGCATCGGCTTCGTCGCCGGCATCGAATTGCAACCCATGGCGGACCAGCCCGGCGCGCGCGCGTTCGAAGCGTTCTTGCGCTGTTTCGACAAGGGTGTGTTGGTGCGCACGACCGGCGATGTGATCGCCCTGTCACCGCCGCTGATCGCCGAGAAAAAACACATCGATCAGTTGTTTGGGACGATTGCGGAGGTGTTGAAGACGCTGCCTTAATTTTCAAGGCAATTGCCAAGAACCCTGTCGTCCCCGCGAACGCGGGGACCCATTTGTGACGGAACATGGATTCCCGCGTTCGCGGGAATGACAAAATTAACGGTCCGCGAAATCGAATTTTGTTTCACCTATGCGAATTCAAGTTTTGCCAAATCGTTACACCGACGACTATCTAGAGGAGAAATATCAGCATGAAAGCAATATCGAATAAATTAGCCGTGATGGGTTTGTGCGCGGGATTGAGCATGCCTGCCTGGGCCGACCACCATCTGGGCGTTGCCTATGTCACCAATCAGGACAAAGGCGTTTCTATTATTTCTTTGGAGAACTTCTCCGTTATCGATACTATCGACATCGAGGCAAAGGAGCCACGCGGCCTCGGTATCACCAACGACGGCAAGCTGTTGATCACGGCGAATCGCGAAGGCGGTGACGTGTCGGTGATCGATACGGCGACGAGGAAAGTCATCAAACATATTCCCATCGGCCAGAACCCTGAGTTCGTGCGCATTTTCGGCGATTTCGCCTACGTCAGTTACGAACCGAGCGCGAAAGCCGGCCCGCCGCCGAAACCCGGCGAGAAAGAGGACGACGACGATGGCGCGCCAAAACTTCCAGCGGGCATCGCAATCATCGATCTCAAAGCAATGAATGTGGTTAAAACCATCATGAGCGGGCCAGAGACTGAGGGTATTGAGTTTTCCCATGACGGGAAGAAAATGCTGGTGACTAACGAGGGCGATAACACCATCACCGTCTACGATATCAAGTCCGGCAAACTGGTGAAAAAGATCAGCACGCATAAGCTCGG
>JAYTGZ010000357.1:0-2237 GCA_043733025.1 Pseudomonadota bacterium
CGGGCAATAGTCGTTCTATTGCCCAAGAAAGCGGCGAAATATGAACCGCTCAGCCTCTTTTGCAGCCGATTTCCTTTAAGTCCGACAGGCTCCTAGGGCCATGCGCTTCCTGGCAAGTAGGTCTGTGTGATCATTGCCGCTTACGAAACACAATATCCCACACCCCGTGGCCAAGCCGCAACCCGCGCGCCTCAAACTTTGTCAGGGGCCGATAGTTCGGGCGGAGCGCATAATCCGCAGCGGTGTTTTGCAGCGTCGGTTCCATGCTCAGCACCGATAAAATCTGCTGGGCGTATTCTTCCCAATCGGTAGCGACATGCAGATAACCGCCGGGCTTGAGCTTGCTGGCGAGCAAACCCACGAATGGCGCCTGAATCAAACGGCGTTTGTGGTGGCGTTTCTTCGGCCACGGGTCGGGAAAGAAAATATGCGCGCCATTGAATGTCTCTGCGGCGATCATGGTGTTGAGCACTTCGACCGCGTCGTGTTGCACGATGCGGATACTCCGAATCGCCTGCTCGCCTATGGTTTTCAGTAATGCGCCGACGCCGGGCGTGTGCACTTCGATGGCGAGGTAATCGCGCTCGGGACGGGCTGCCGCGATAAGCGCGGTCGTCTCGCCCATGCCGAAACCGATCTCGAGGTATTTTTCGCCGATGCGGCCGAATACCGCGTCCAGATCGAGCGGCGTTGGCCGATACGGCACGCCGAATTTTGGGAGCAATTCATCGTAGGCGCGCCGCTGCGCGGCGGATACGCGGCCTTGGCGCAGCACAAAGCTGCGGATATTGCGGCGTGCCACACCAATGTCGGCTGTGGGCCGCGCCAATACTTGATCTTGGCTCATCGATGCGCCGCCGCTAGGCGGCGGATTTTTTCGACGTGGCGATCACGCCCGCGGTCGGCGAACTGGGACTCGCGCTATACAACTTCTTCGGCATGCGTCCCGCAAGAAAGGCTTCCCGCCCCGCCTCGACCGCTTTCTTCATCGCGCTCGCCATCAACACCGGATCTTTCGCGGCGGCGATAGCGGTATTCATGAGCACACCATCGCAGCCCAATTCCATGGCGATGGCCGCATCGGACGCCGTGCCGACCCCGGCATCGACCAGCACCGGCACCGTCGCGTTGGCGATGATGATTTGTAAATTCCAAGGATTCAAAATGCCCATGCCCGAGCCGATCAGCGAGGCAAGCGGCATTACGGCGACGCAGCCGATCTGTTCCAACTGTTTTGCAAGAATCGGATCGTCGCTGCAATAGACCATCACCTTGAAACCTTCCTTGACCAATTGCCGCGCGGCCTTCAAGGTCTCCGGCATGTTGGGATAGAGCGTCCGCGGATCGCCCAAGACTTCGAGCTTGACCAGATCGTGACCGTCCAACAATTCGCGCGCAAGGCGCAGCGTCCGCACTGCTTCGTCGGCGGAATAACAACCCGCCGTGTTCGGTAGAATCGTGTAACGCGATGGCGGAATCGCTTCTAATATGCTTGGCTCATTCGCATGCTGGCCGATATTCGTACGGCGAATCGCCACCGTGACAATCTCCGCCCCGCTTGCCTCGATGGCGGCTTTGGTTTCGTCGAAGTCTTTGTATTTGCCCGTGCCGACCAACAGGCGCGAGGAATAGGCTTTACCCGCAATGCTGAGAGAATTCATACGCCCTTTGTGTTGAAAAGTTAACCGCCGCCTACCGCCACCACGATCTCCAAGCGATCACCATCGACGACTTGGCACTCGGCATATTGGCTGCGTGGAACAAGTTCGCCATTGCGCTCGATCGCCAGTTTCTTGCTGCCGAGCGCTAGATGTTGAATGAGTTCCGCAACATTCAAACCAGGGTCAAAGACTTGGCTCGCGCCGTTGATGTGCAGGGTAATCATGGAATTCGAGGGCGTAGCGACAGTGTCAGTGCAAAATTAATCTAATCTAGCTAGAATGCTAATGGGTTTGCGGGTGTAGTTCAATGGCAGAATGAAAGCTTCCCAAGCTTTAGACGTGGGTTCGATCCCCATCACCCGCTCCAACAAGCAATCAGTGATAGCCCTCTCCTGGCTTCACTTTACCGCGAAACACCCAATATACAAACACCGTATATCCGAGGATGACCGGCAACATCAGCACGGTGCCGATCAGCATGAACACTTGAGATGCGGGCGCGGCGGCGGCGTCCCAAACGGTCAACGAAGGCGGCACCAAGTACGGCGCGTTGGAGATCACCAGCCCTAGATAGCT
>JAYTGZ010000358.1:0-5009 GCA_043733025.1 Pseudomonadota bacterium
CACCCAGGGAATGGCGCCGCATTGCAATCAGACGCAGAGTGCACCGGGAGGGAAGGTGCTGTGTGCTTATAGGTGAAAACAGCTTAACGTAACGCGCTCAGCGGATGCTCGCGCGGTGACCACCTCGGTGCAAAAAATTCATCGATTTCGTCTTGGGTGACATCGTTCAAGGCCGGCGGATTCCAACGCGGTTGCTGACTCTTGTCAACGATGAGCGCGCGCACGCCTTCGATGAAATCGCCTTGGTCAAAACAGGCGTGCACCAAGTTGAGTTCCATTCTGAAGCAATCGGCAAGCGACATTTTGCGCCCACGCTGCAATTGCTCGAGCGTAACCGACATCATCAGCGGCGATCGCTTATTGAGACCGGCTAGGGTTTGTGTCGCCCAATCGGTAAGGGTTGTGTGTGATTCATTTTTGAGCGACGCGATGATTGCCGGCAACGTCGGTTCGCTAAAGTGAGTGTCGATGGCATCGGCGAACGGCTCCAGCGTCGCGGGGGCTGTGGGTGCGCTGGCGAGCGTGTTGAGCGCCATTTCAATATCCTGACTGTGATCGTCGGACCAGGCGATATCTTTGAGACGATCATCGAGGGCGACGACAGAGTAGGTATCCAGATAAATATTGCCGAGCCCGACGGCGAGAATATCGGGCGCTTTGATGTCTTTACCGGTAATTCCGAGGTAGATTCCCATCGCTCCGGCTAGACGCGACAAGAAATAGCTCGCGCCCACGTCGGGAAATAAGCCAATCGCCGTTTCCGGCATGGCCATGCGTGTGCGGTCCGTGGCGATGCGAAACTGCGCGCCCTGCGCAATGCCCATGCCGCCACCCATGACGATGCCATCCATCAGCGCGATGATGGGCTTGGGATAGCGATGAATCTGATGATCGAGTTTATATTCGTCGCAGAAAAACTGGAGATGTTCAGTGCGCCCGGACTTGAACGAATCGTAAATGAATCGCACGTCACCACCGGCACAGAATGCTTTTTCACCTGCGCCGCGCACGAGAACCGCGTTAATCGAGTCATCGGCTTCCCATTTGCTTAAGAGGTCGCGAAGGGCTTTCACCATCCCGTAGGAAAGCGAGTTGAGCGCCTGTGGCCGGTTCAGCGTGACAAAGGCAATATGGTTGTGAATATCAACCAGCAATTCCGAAGTCATGTTTATAATTTTTCCGTGAGTAGAATTTTGCCTTGGCCGGTTAGCAATGGCGCGCCGGTGGGATCGGTGACACTTCCGGCGATAGCAACGATATCTCCGGCGAGGCTTTCTTTATGCTCGATTTCGATAACTTTCCAGGTCATGGTGAGTGCTACGCCAGCGTAGACCGGACGTAGAAATTTCAGATTAAATTCTAAGCCCACAATAGGCGATGATTTTGAAAAATGCGTTGCGACCATCGCAACAAATAGCGACGAATAATGTGGTCCGCTCGCGATAATTTGGCCAAATCGGGTGCCGGCCGCGTACGCAGAGTCGTGATGCAAAGGATTTTGATCGTCACACAGCGTTGCAAACTGTTTGATTTCGTCTTCAGTCAGCGTGACTTGTTTTGAAAAAATCTCACCGGCGTAGGCCACTAGTCATGTTTGTATAGGTTGATGATCGAAGAGAAATCTTTAGCACCGCTCCCCATCGCACTCCAAGTTTGATAGAGCTGATGTGCAAGCGATCCGAGTATTGCCGGCTGTTTAGTCTGCTTCGCGGCGTCCATGGCGAGGCCCAGATCCTTCAGCATCAGATCCACGCCGAAGCCGCCGGTATAGCCGCGCGAGGCGGCGGAAGTTTCGATCACGCCGGGGAAGGGATTGTAGGTATCGGAACTCCAGCAGCGGCCGCTGGAGGTGTTGATAATGCCGGCCAGTAGTTTAGGATCGATACCCAGTGAAGCGCCCAAATTCATCGCCTCGGAAACGCCGATCATGGAAATCGCCAGCAACATGTTATTGCAAATTTTGGCGACTTGGCCGGTCCCTTCCGCGCCGCAATGGACGACGTACTTTCCCATTTTTTCGAGGATAGGTCTTGCGATTTCGAACGCTGCGGTATTGCCGCCGACCATAAACGTTAGCGTCGCCGCTTCGGCGCCGACTGTGCCGCCCGAGACGGGCGCGTCGAGCATCACAATTTTTCGCTGTGCGGCTATGGCGGCGACATCGCGTGCGGTATGTGGATCGATGGTGCTGCAATCGATTAGCAGCGTTTCCGCGCTGACATTCGCGAGCAACAGCCCAGCGCCGGTGTAAACCTCGCGCACGTGGGGGGAGGAGGGCAGCATGGTGATGACGACCGCGGCGTTTTTCGCGGTGTCGGCGGCCGCCGCGGCAGCCTTCGCACCCACCGCAACCAGCTTCTTGATCGCTTCAGGAAAAACGTCGTAGACCGCGAGTTCGTGGCCCGCTTTGACGAGATTGCGCGCCATGGGATTGCCCATGTTGCCTAAGCCTATGAATCCGATTTTCATTTCATTCCAGTTCTACAGATGTTCGCATAATTGAGTGTCAGCCCCCTCACCCCGCTGGGGAGAGCGTGCAGGGTGAGGGGGTGCGCGATACGCGCGTTATTTCAAACTGATAGTCGTATTGACACCGCTCGGCTTGCTCGATTCGTCGAACCAGCGCGAGATGACCGTCTTCGTTTGGGTGTAAAACTGCACCACTTGTTTACCATAGGGGCCGAGGTCGCCAAGCTTCGAACCGCGCGAGCCGGTGAAACTGAAAAACGGCACGGGCACCGGAATCGGCAGATTCACTCCAATTTGACCGACATCGATCTCATTCTGAAACTTACGCGCCGCGCCACCACTGGAAGTGAAGATCGCCGTACCGTTACCGTAGGGGTTGCTGTTGATCAACTCGATGGCTTCGTCCAACGTGTCGACGCTAACAACGCTCAACACCGGGCCAAAAATTTCCGTATCGTAAATACTCATGCCGGGCTTGACGCCGGAGAAAATCGTCGGGCCGACGAAGTTGCCTTGTTCAAAGCCGCTCACGCTGACTTTGCTGCCATCCAATTCGAGTTTGGCGCCCTCGGCAATACCTTTCTCGATCAGGCCGGTCACCCGTTGTTTCGCGGCCTTGGAAACCAGCGGGCCGACATCGGCGCCTTTCTCGGTTCCCGGCGCGACTTTGAGGCTCTTTGCTTTTGCGACCAAATCGGGAATCCACTTGTTCGCGTCACCCACCATCACGCTCACGGAGAGCGCCATACAGCGCTGACCTGCCGCGCCAAACGCCGCGCCAGCCAAGGCGTTCAGGGCTTGTTCCTGGTTCGCGTCGGGCATGACCACGCAATGATTCTTCGCGCCCATCATGCTCTGCACGCGTTTGCCGTGTTTGCTGCCGAGGTGATAGACATGTTCGCCGACATGACACGAACCGACGAATGAAATCGCTTTGATATCCTTGTGCGTACACAACAAATCGACAACGTCCTTGCCACCGTGCACGACATTGAGCACCCCCGGCGGCATGCCCGCTTGGAGAGCCAGCTCGGCGAGCAACATCGACGTCATCGGTACTTGCTCCGAGGGCTTCAACACAAAGGTGTTGCCGCACGCGATCGCCATCGGGAACATCCACAGCGGAATCATCGCCGGGAAATTGAATGGCGTGATGCCGGCGCACACGCCAAGCGGCTGACGGATAGAGTAGGTATCCACGCCGGACGCGACATTTTCGGCAAACTCGCCCAATTGCAGATTGCCAATCGAACAGGCGTGCTCCACCACTTCCAAACCGCGAAATATATCGCCTTCCGCGTCGACTAAAGTCTTGCCTTGCTCGGCGGTCAGACATTCCGCGAGACGCGACATATCGTCCCGGATCAATTGCTGCAACTTCAAAAATATCCGCGCCCGAGCCGAGAGGGGTTTGTCTTTCCAAGTTTTGAATGCGACTCTACCCGCCTCGATCGCGGCGTTGACTTCGCCGGTGGTCGCGAAAGGCACGCGCGCCAACACCTCTTGGGTCGCAGGATTGATGATGTCGCGCCACTCGGTGCTGCGGGACTCGACAAACTCGCCGTTGATCAACAACTTCACGGTGGGAATAATCTTTGCCGGCTGGCGATGGTTGGCAATGTAATCTAGGTTGGTGGTCATGATGGTGTCCAGTAAACAAAAGAAGAATTATACCGCAGCGAAACCGTGGTCTGACTAGCGCCCCGAAATGAGTTTTGACGGCAATTGCCGCAGAGCCGCGTGGATACTAGGCCTTACGGCATGCCATGCCAGGAGCCAAGCTGGGCGCGGCTTGTGGCGATCAGAACACGGGATCGGTGTGAAACTCATTGAACCTCGCGTAGGGACTCGTACAGCAATCGCGTTTCCGGAGATGGCCTTGTCGCTAGGCTGTTCAGGAGTGCGGTCTCGCAGCGTCGGTAAACGTCGAGCGCTTCGGCATGGCGGCCACGCGTTTTCAGATGCAGCATGAGTTGCCGATAGATCATTTCCGCCGAGCCATCTCGCTCCAAGCATTGATGGTAAAGCGCTTCCGCTTTATCGGCATTGCCGTTCATTTCCCATGCCTTTGTTAAGTTGAGCACGGCTCGCTGAAAACGCATGCGCAATCGATCGCGCAACGGCAACACCCAAGCGTGCGATTCTTTCTCGAACAGGTGCGCTCGATAGAGTCGAACGGCTTTCTCGAGAAGCTCTGGCGCGAGACCCTCATTCGATTCCGAAGTCAAATGTTCGAAAGCCCGTATATCCAGCCAGTAGAGCTTATCGTTCAGGCTAACCTTGTTGTCGTGAACAATGATCGCATCGTCGTGTTTGAGCAGTTTGCGCAAACGGTGCAGCGACGTACGCAAATTGCCCGCTGCCACATCGCCATCGGCGTCCGGCCACAGCCATTCGCCGATGTCATCGACAGAAACCCGCTGTGCCCCTAATGAAATTATCACGCGCAGCAATTCGAGCAGTTTGTGCTGCGCCTTGCCTTTGCTGACGAAAGGATCACCGTCAATCTCGATTCGCAAGTCGCCCAATGCCCAAATTTT
>JAYTGZ010000359.1:0-6638 GCA_043733025.1 Pseudomonadota bacterium
AAAGATGTCGCCCTCATGGCGTTTGAAGAGATCAATGCCGCGGGTGGTGTGATGGGCAAAAAGATCGAGCCGGTGGTGGTCGATCCCGCCTCGAACTGGCCGTTGTTCGCCGAGAAGGCGCGCCAACTGCTGACGCAGGATAAGGTCGCCGCAGTGTTCGGCTGTTGGACCTCGGTATCGCGGAAATCCGTGCTGCCGGTGTTCGAAGAGCTCAACGGCCTGTTGTATTACCCCGTGCAATACGAAGGTGAAGAACTGTCGAAGAACGTGTTCTACACCGGCGCCGCGCCCAATCAGCAAGCCATTCCCGCCGTTGAATATTTGATGAGCAAAGATGGTGGCGCGGCGAAGCGTTGGTTCCTACTCGGCACCGACTATGTTTATCCGCGCACGACCAACAAGATTCTGCGCGCATTCTTGAAATCCAAAGGTGTGGATGACAAGGACATCGAAGAGATCTACACACCTTTCGGTCATAGCGATTATCAAACCATCGTTGGCAATATCAAGAAGTTCGCCGCCGGCGGTAAGACCGCGGTGGTCTCCACCATCAATGGCGATTCCAACGTGCCGTTCTACAAGGAATTGGGCAACCAAGGCGTGAAGGCGACGGACGTTCCGGTTGTTGCGTTCTCTGTGGGTGAAGAAGAATTGCGCGGCGTCGATACCAAGCCGCTGGTGGGCCACCTCGCCGCATGGAACTACTTCATGTCGATGAAGAACCCGGCCAACGACGCCTTCAAGAAGAAGTGGGCCGCTTACGCAAAAGCAAAGGGTCTATCCAGCGCCAGCAAGCCGCTGACGAACGATCCGATGGAAGCCACTTACATCGGCATTCATATGTGGAAGCAAGCGGTGGAGAAAGCCAAAACCACCGATGTCGACAAGGTCATCGTCGCCATGGCGGGTCAGACCTTCAAAGCGCCGTCGGGCTTCGTCGCCAAGATGGACGAGAAAAATCACCATCTGCATAAGCCGGTGTTGATCGGCGAAATAAAGGCCGATGGACAGTTCAGCGTGGTGTGGAAAACCGCGGGTCCGGTGCGCGCGAATCCGTGGAGTCCGTATATCGCCGGAAACGATAAAAAGAAAGACGAACCGGTCATGGCTGGCAAGTAACGCTTGATGGGGGCCGGCTCGATGCCGGCTCCCATGTCCGATAAAAATAATCCAAGGATTTCAGTGAAACTTTATCGATCGTGGCTGTGGCTCTTGTTGTACGTGCCAATGAGCGCACTGGCGATCGACGTCGAGTTGCTTAAGGGACTTGCGGCAGCGGAGAACGACGAAAAGATCGCTGCCATTAGCAAGCTCGCCGACGCTGGTGAACTTGCCGCCATACCGGCGCTGCAAGCGCTGTTCGATGGTAGGTTGTATGTATCACCCCAAGGCAACCTGGTTATCCTTGCCGATGATCAAGCGGTCGATGCACTCAGCGCAAAACCGATTGTGCCGGCGCCGGATGATCTTGTGTCGATCGACATCAACAATCGCGTGCGGCGCGAATTGAACGGCGCGTTAGCCGCGCTCAAGTTGTCGGCGCCGGAGCGCTCGGTCCGTCTCGCCTCCGCCAAACAATTGCAAGCAGACGCTGACGAAGGATCACTGCCGGGGATCGAGCGCGTTTTGCCGAAAGAGCAGGATGCGGAAGTGAAGGAGATCTTGCAGCTCACCAAAGCACAGATCAACCTCAAAAATGCCGATCCGAAAGTCCGGCTTGCCGCCATCAACGCCTTGGCTTCCACGAGTAATCCGAACGTTAAAACCCTGCTCGCGGTCATGGTGGAAAAGAAACCAGACGGCAGTTACGGCGAGCCCGATAGTGCCGTACGATTGGCAGCCATCGATGCGCTGAACGATATCCAAGGCCGGCTCGCGCGCTTGGAGTTGTTGAGCCACGCGTTCAATGGCCTGAGCCTTGGCAGCGTGTTGTTGCTCGCCGCGCTCGGCCTTGCGATTACCTTCGGACTGATGGGCATCATCAACATGGCGCATGGTGAGTTGCTGATGATCGGCGCCTATGCCACCTTCATTGTTCAAACCGTTTTTCGTGAATATTTTCCGGCATCAATCGATTGGTATCTGGCTGCCGCGGTGCCGTTTGCGTTCATTGTAACGGCCATCGTCGGCATGGCGCTGGAGCGCGGCGTGATTCGATTTCTCTACGGCCGCCCGCTGGAAACATTGCTCTGCACATGGGGCATCAGTCTCATCCTAATTCAGATGGTGCGCGCCACATTCGGGGCGCAAAACGTCGAAGTTGCCAACCCGAGTTGGATGTCAGGCGGCATCAGTTTTTCCAGCGGCTTGACCTTGCCCTATAACCGAATCGTGATTATCTTCTTCGCGATCGTAGTGGTCGGGCTGGTCTGGTTTCTGCTCAACAAAACGCGCCTCGGTCTCTTCGTCCGGGCGGTGACGCAGAACCGGACTATGGCCGACTGCGTCGGCGTGCCCACCGGCAGAATAGACATGTGGACCTTCGGCCTCGGTTCCGGTATTGCGGGCTTAGGCGGCGTCGCCTTATCGCAACTGGGCAACGTCGGCCCCGAGTTGGGCCAAAGCTATATCGTCGATTCGTTTATGGTTGTGGTGCTCGGTGGCGTCGGGCAGTTGGCGGGCACCATCGTCGCGGCCGTCGGCCTGGGTGAAGTGAATAAATTCCTTGAGCCTTACGCGGGTGCGGTGATGGCGAAGATTCTGGTGTTGGTCTTCATAATTTTGTTCATACAGAAACGTCCGCAGGGATTGTTTGCGCTTAAGGGCCGTAGCGCCGAGGCGATGGCGTAATGAAGCGAATCCCGTTGTTATACACCTGGAAAGGTTGGGCGACACTGTCTGTATTCGCACTCATAGTCATCGTCATCCTGCCGGCGCTCAATCTCGCCACCGGCCCGGATCATCCGCTGCACGTATCGGGCTACATCATCAACTTGTTCGGCAAAATCATGTGCTACATGATGGTTGCTCTGGCGATGGATTTGATCTGGGGTTACACCGGCATCTTGAGTCTCGGCCACGGTGTATTCTTCGCGCTGGGTGGTTATGGCATGGGCATGTATTTGATGCGCATGATCGGCCGCGAAGGGCAATACCAGAGTAACCTGCCGGACTTCATGGTGTTCTTGGATTGGAAAGCCTATCCCTGGTATTGGTCCTTCACCGATCACTTTTGGTACGCGATGTTACTGGTCGTGCTGGTTCCGGGAGTGCTGGCCTTCGTGTTCGGTTATTTCGCCTTCCGGTCGCGCATCAAAGGCGTGTATTTTTCCATCATCACCCAGGCGCTGACATTCGCCTTCATGCTGCTGTTCTTCCGCAACAACACCGGCTTCGGCGGCAACAACGGCTTCACCGATTTCAAGTGGATTTTGGGCTTTCGCATCACCGATCCCAGCACCAAAGCAGCGCTATTCATCATCACTGGCATTACGTTGATCATTGCGTTGTTGGTCTGCCGCTACATCGTTAAATCGAAGCTGGGCCGAGTATTGACGGCGATCCGCGATGCGGAAAGTCGAGTGATGTTCTCCGGCTACGACCCGTTGCCGTACAAACTATTCGTTTGGACCTTCTCCGCCGTGCTGTGCGGCATCGCCGGCGCGTTGTATGTGCCGCAGGTCGGCATCATCAATCCCAGTGAAATGTCGCCGGCGAATTCCATCGAGATCGCGATCTGGACGGCGGTGGGTGGCCGCGGAACCCTGGTCGGCGCATTGGTTGGGGCCGCGCTGGTGAATTTGGCGAAGAGTTGGTTCACCGTCGCGTTGCCCGAGTATTGGCTTTATGTGTTGGGATTTTTGTTTATCGCCGTTACGCTATTCATGCCACAAGGCGTGGTGGGCTTGTTGAAAAAACGAAAATCATCGAAGCCCGAAGAAACGAATCATGCGGAGCCGGAGAAGCCCGTACCGCTTAATACCAGACTCGCCCAGGAAACAACCGCATGACCGCCCCACAAACGGTCAGTAGCGGCACCGGGGCCAGCGCCTACGGCCGCATCGCAACGAGCGACGAGGTCGACGTCAGCCATGGCCCGATACTCTATTTGGAATCCGTGACCGTCAGCTTCGATGGTTTCAAGGCCTTGAACAATCTATCGCTGACCATCGAGGCCGGCGAACTGCGCTGCATCATCGGCCCTAACGGCGCGGGCAAGACCACGATGATGGATGTGATCACGGGCAAGACCCGGCCCGACAGCGGGTCGGTGTTCTTCGGTCAGACCATGGACTTGACCCGCATGCGCGAGCCGGACATCGCCCACGCGGGCATCGGCCGGAAATTCCAGCGCCCGACGGTGTTCGAACGTCACACGGTGTTCGAGAATCTCGAACTGGCGATGAAGACCGACAAGCGCGTGCGGCGATCATTGCTCGCCGAACTGACGGCCGAACAAGACGCGCGCATACACGACATGCTACGCTTGATTCAACTGCGTTCGCAGCAAGAGCAACTCGCGGGTTCACTGTCCCATGGACAGAAACAGTGGCTGGAAATCGGCATGCTGCTGATGCAGGAACCGAAATTGATCATGCTCGATGAACCGGTGGCGGGCATGACCGATGAGGAAACGGAACGCACCGCCGAACTCATACAGGAACTCGCGGGCAGTCATTCGATTGTGGTGGTGGAGCACGACATGGATTTCGTCGCATCCATCGCCAACAAAGTCACGGTATTGCACGAAGGCAGTGTGCTGGCCGAGGGCAGCATGGATCAAGTGCAGCGGGACGAGCGCGTGATCGAAGTCTATCTGGGGCGATAATGCTAGCGGTCCAACAACTCAATCAGTACTACGGTAGCAGCCATACCCTGCGCAACGTCAATCTTTCGCTCACGGTCGGCAAATGTACCGCGTTGCTCGGTCGTAACGGCGTCGGTAAGACCACGTTGCTGAAATGCATGATGGGTGTGCTGCCAATCGCATCCGGCAGGGTGACGCTAAACGGCGAAGAAATCAACGCTTGGCGGCCCCACCGGCGGGCGGCCCACGGTATCGCCTATGTACCGCAAGGGCGGGAAATTTTTGCGCGCCTTACGGTGGAAGAAAATCTCTTCATGGGCATGGCAGTCAAGAAAGCGAGCCAAGCGAAATCCATACCCGATTACATCTATACGCTGTTCCCGGTGTTGAAGGAAATGCGACAGCGCCGCGGCGGCGATCTCTCCGGTGGCCAGCAGCAACAACTCGCCATCGCCCGCGCACTGGTGGGCGAACCGAAAGTGTTGATCCTGGACGAGCCAACCGAGGGCATCCAGCCATCCATCATTAAAGATATCGAACGGGTCATCCGCCTTCTGACGGAGCGTGGTGATATGGCAATCCTTCTCGTGGAGCAGTATTATGATTTCGCGGAGCGTCTCGCCGATTTTTTTGCGGTGATGACGCGCGGAGAAATCGTGCTGAGCGGAGAAGGGAAGGACATGGGAGAACTGAAGGTCCGCACCTACGTAGCGGTGTGATTGTCGCGGAGGAATTCGCGCAGCGAACGTGGGAAGCTGAGTTAACGCTGCGTTACGAGAAGCTCGACGGACGCAGTGTTCTTACGCAGCGGCGACATCATGGTCCGCTGCTGGTGCAAAAGCCGTTCTATCCCGAAGGCAACGAGGTCTGCCATAGCATCATCGTTCATCCGCCGGGCGGTATCGTGTCCGGCGATCGTCTCGGTATAAACCTCAGCGTTGAAACCGACGCCCACGCTCTCATCACCACGCCGGGCGCAACCAAATGGTATCGCAGCGAAGGCGCCTTAGCCGAACAGCACATCGCGCTTAAGCTGGCGCCCGGCGCGAGGCTCGAATGGCTGCCGCAAGAAGCCATCGTGTTCAATTCCGCTCGCGCGTGTCAAACAATTTCCGTGGAGTTAACCGACGACGCTCGTTACGTCGGGTGGGATATACTGGTGTTGGGTAGAATCGCGTCACAAGAGCGGTTGACGCAGGGCCACTACGAGCAAGCCTGGCGGGTCACGCGAAACGGCGTTCCGTTGTGGCTGGAACGTGGCAGCATTGCGGGAAATTCCACAATGCTTACGTCGCCGGTCGGACTCGCGGGATGTCCCGTTGTGGCAACGCTGATCGCCGTGGGCAATGCCCCGAACGCCGCGCTGGTGGCGGCTTGCAGGGCGATCGCCGTAGGCCCGAGCGCGCGCGTGGCGATCAGCGCGATGCCGCAGGTGCTGAGTGCGCGCTACCTGGGCCATCGAGTCGAGGACGCGAAGAATTTTCTGCAATCCCTATGGCGCGAACTGCGGCCCCACTATTTCGGGCGCGCCGTTCGAACGCCGCGCATTTGGGCCACGTAACAGGAGAACATGGCGTTAACGCCGCGGTACGCAGCGCGTCGAGGTGTCAGCACACCTTCGCGCCTACCGATGTTGCAACTGATCCCGTGAACCTGCATTGCGCCATTTCCGCTCTGCCTCATCCCACGCCGCCAATGGCTGCAGATCGGGCACCCACGCCAGCCCGGACTTGCCGTCGGACGAGCGTGCCGCAGGCGAAATCACGACATCGAGTAGCGCCGGCCGGTTCGTCAATGCGCGCTCGATCGCACCCTGAAGATCTTCCGCACGTTCCACGCGCTCCGCGTACATGCCGAAAGCCCGCGCCATCCCGGCGTGATCGGCGAACTG
>JAYTGZ010000360.1:0-6660 GCA_043733025.1 Pseudomonadota bacterium
GGCTCTATGCAACGACGAGTAACGAAGTGGCCCGAGGCCAGCCCCCCAGACGGAAAAAGACGCATTTTTATGTTCCGTTAATTATGGCGCACTACACTAGCTCTTTAAGAAGGCTTTCTGCATCTCGGGACGCCCCGCCACGAGCCAAGCCCGATGCGGCCGCTGGCCATGCCTCGCTTAAGAGGCAAGCCCCGCGCGGCTTGTGGCAATGGGCCATTACCGGCGGACGTAGGTGAATGGCAATCGCAACTCGCGAAACTCACGGAACAGTTCTGGATTGTTCGGCGGTAACGGTAAGGGCACGGATTTGTAGATGCTGCGTTCCACCGCTGCGTCGTAGGCGGAATTGCCGCTGGACTTCACCAGCGTCGCGCTCAGCACCTCGCCCGTGGGCAACAACACGATCGTGAATTCGGCGCGCGGATTGCCGGTGAGGCCCTCGGGCGCAAAGGTGTTCTGCTCGATCTTGGCTTTGATCTTGCCGATGTATTCTTCTTTAAGACGTTTCCCCGCCTCGGCTTGCTGGCGCGCCCGCTCAGCCGCTTCCTTTGTGGCCCGTTCCTTGGCTACGCGTTGCTCATCCTGCTTACGCTTCTCTTCGGTAAGGCGTTTTTCTTCGTCTTGTTTCTTGCGCTCGTCTTCTTTGCGCTTCTCCTCCGCTAGGCGTTTTTCCTCTTCTTGTTTTTTCTTGTCTTCTTCCTGTTTCTTATGTTCTTCTCCCTTGCGTTTTTCCTCGGCGAGTTTCTTTTCTTTTTCTTCGTCCTCTTTACGTTTCTCTTCCGCGCGACGCTTTTCTTCTTCGAGCTTTTTCTTTTCCTCCTCCTCGTGTTTGAGCCTGGCTTCTTCGTTGGCTTTGTCTTTTTCGTCCTGGGCGCGCTTCTTCTCTTCGTCCCGCTCGCGCTTGCGCTCTTCGTCGGCCTTTTGCCTGTCGTATTCCGCTCTGTGTTTCTCATCCAGGGCGAGCCTTTTCTCATCCTCGGCCTTTTGCTTATCCTCCTCCGCCTTGTGTTTTTCTTCCAGCGCCACCTTGCGTTCCTGTTCGGCTTTCTGCTTCTCTTCCGCTAGGCGCTTTCTTTCCTCATCGGTTTTTTTCTTTTCTTCTTGAGCGCGTTTCTTCTCTTCCTCGCGCTCACGCTTGCGTTCCTCTTCGGCCTTCTTGCGCTCTTCCTGCAAGCGCTGTTTTTCTTCTTCAGCCTTTTGCTTTTCGTCTTGAACCCGGCGCTTCTCTTCCTCCGTTTTGCGCTTCTGTTCGAGGGCGAGTTCCGCCTCCTCCGCGAGCTTGCGGCGTTCCGCGTCGTGTTGCTTGCGCGCCATTTCCTGCTCTAGTTCAAGCTTCTTCTTTTCCTGCTCATACTGCTTGCGCAGCGCGTTGTCTTCGCGTTTACGTTGCTCCTGGAACTCGGCGGCGGCGAGTTCTTGCTTGCGCCGCTCCATGGCGAGTTCTTCTTTGAGTTTGTTAGTCTCGGCGTCAGCCTGCTTTTTTTCCGCCTTGATGCGCGGCTGTTTGGCTATGGGCTCGGGTTTGGATCGGATGTCCGCCGCGGCAAGTTTCGGCTGCCGCGGCGATGGCTTAGCTGCGATTTCCTTGGGCCGGTCGGATAGTGGCGCCGGCCCGGTCGGGAGTTCTTCCCAGAGTTCGACTTCCAGCGGCTCGGGCTGCTTGTTTTGCCAACTGACGCCAAATAACAGCAGGCCGAAGAACAACGCATGAACAATGACGGCTAGCAGCAGGGACTTCAACCTACCCCGCTCAGGCGGATCCTGCATCAGCCCTTCCTCGACTTCGCCAGCAGCCCGATTTTTCTGACTTTCGCTTCCCGCAGCATATCCATGAGGTTGATGACGTCCTCGTAACGCAAGCTGCGATCCGCGGCGATGACCACCGGCTGATCCGGCGCGTTTTTCTGCTTCTCTTTGATGATTCGCGGCAGATCGGCGCGGCGAATTTCTCGCTCGTCTTCAAACTCAGCGCGATCGCGGATCGTAATGGATTTGTCGGCGTGCAATGTCACCTCGATCGGCAAAACCGGCTGACTCACGTTGCTGCCGACCGTGGGCAATTCGATTTGGCCGGGATTGAGCAGCGGCGCTGTCACCATGAAAATGACCAACAGCACCAACATCACGTCGATGTAGGGCACGACGTTGATTTGGTTCATGAGACGGCGAGGTTTGCGCAGCATGCGTTTTCCCTACGGAACGTATTTCTCGGTGACCGTGGTATGGAGCTGCCGCTGCAGGATATTGGAAAACTCTTCCATGAAACTCTCGAAACGGATGGCCAGACGGTCGATGTCGTGACTGTAGGTGTTGTAGGCGACCACGGCGGGGATCGCCGCGAACAGGCCCATGGCGGTGGCGATCAGCGCCTCGGCAATGCCCGGCGCGACGTGGGATAACGTCGCCTGGCCCACATTCGCCAAACCACGAAACGCATTCATGATGCCCCACACAGTGCCGAACAATCCCACGTAAGGGCTGACGGAACCGACCGAGGCGAGGAACGCCATGTGCGACTCCAGGATATCCATCTCGCGCTGGTAGGTGGCGCGCATGGCACGCCGCGTGCCGTCCATGACGACGCTCACGTCCATGCCTGGTTGGCGGCGATGTTTGAGGAATTCCCGGAAACCCGCTTCGAAAATGCGCTCCAACGTGCCGGTTTCCTTGCGGCCGCTGGTGGCGCCTTGAAACAAGGAATTTAAGTCGGATCCACCCCAGAAATCCCGCTCGAAGCGTTCCGATTCTTTCTTGGCGCGGCGGATAGCGAACATCTTGGTGAAGATGTAGGACCAGGAGATGAATGAGCCGAGCAGCAATAGCCCCATGACTATTTGCACCAACACACTGGCGTTGGTGATCAGGCTCAGGAGAGACATGTCGGTGGTTAGGTTCACATTGGGCTCGTCATTCTTAGGAAAGTTTTGAATAAATCCGATTTCGTCGTGATACTGCGTTGCTCACAAAAAATATCTCCTTACATATCACCAATTTGCTGCGTCGATATTTTTTGCGCGCGCCTTGTCTCACTTAGAACTCGAACTTATTCAAAGCTTTCCCTAGTTGGGATCGAACCGCGTCCGGCAGGACCACGGGCTTCAACTTATCCATGTCGACATAAACGATACGGACTTCCGCTTGGGTTAACAATTCCGCGCCGCGGCGCACGGTTTGCCGCAGTTCGACAAAACAACTACGCACGCTCAACACTTCGACAGTAGCTTCCAGCCGATCTCCCAACGCGGCCGGCTTAAGATATTCGATATTGACCCGATGCACAACAAAAGCCTGGCGCAAGGCCGCGGCGATCTTGGGCAGATTGACGTCCATTGCGTTCAACCATTCGACCCGGGCGCGCTCGAAATACTTTAAGTAATTCGAGTGATAAACCATGCCCAGGGTGTCGGTGTCCTCATAGTAAATCGTTACCGGCCAGGCAAACACGTTAACGTCTTCGCGCTCGCGCGCCGCAGGATGGACGCGCATCATCGCCATAGGTCGCCGCTGGCACGGGTCTGCCCACCCGGCAGGCCTAGGTGCTGGTAGGCCGACGGCGTGGCCATGCGGCCGCGCGGCGTGCGCTGCAAATAACCCTGTTGAATGAGATAGGGCTCCAGCACGTCTTCGATGGTGTCGCGCTCCTCGCTGATGGCCGCTGCGAGATTGTCCAGCCCCACCGGCCCACCGTTGAATTTTTCGATGATCGCCAACAGTAACTTGCGATCCATGATATCCATGCCGACGGTGTCCACATCGAGCATGGCGAGCCCGGCATCGGCGATCTCCTGCGTTATATTGCCGGTGCTTTTCACTTCCGCGTAATCGCGCACCCGGCGCAACAAGCGATTCGCGATGCGCGGCGTTCCGCGGGCGCGGCGTGCGATCTCGAGGGTGCCCGCTTCGGTGATGCCGACATTCATCAGCCGCGCGGAACGGGTGACGATGCGCTGCAATTCTTCCGGCGTATAAAACTCCAACCGCGCGACGATGCCGAATCGATCGCGCAGTGGATTGGTCAACATGCCCGCGCGCGTGGTCGCGCCCACCAGCGTAAACGGTGGCAGATCGAGCTTCACGGAGCGAGCCGACGGGCCCTCGCCGATCATAATGTCGATCTGAAAATCTTCCAGCGCGGGGTACAGAATTTCTTCGACCACTGGCGATAGACGATGGATCTCGTCGATAAATAACACGTCGTTCGGCTCGAGGTTGGTGAGGATAGCCGCGAGGTCGCCGGCACGTTCCAACACCGGCCCCGATGTCTGGCGCAGATTCACCGCCATCTCGCGGGCGATGATGTGGGCGAGCGTGGTCTTGCCCAAACCCGGCGGGCCGAATAGCAACACGTGATCGAGGGATTCCTTGCGCTGGCGCGCCGCCTGGATGAATATCGCCAATTGGCCGCGGGCTTTTTCCTGACCGACATACTCGTCCAGCAATTTCGGACGCAGGGCGCGCTCCAGCGCTTCTTCTTGCGGGGAAGCGGGCGCGGGAGAAATCATGCGATCCGTTTCAATCATGGCGATGCCGGTGTGAACGAATCATGAGTTTGCTAGGATTTTGAAAGTTGTTTGAGCGCTTGCCGTATGCTTTCCGACACGCCCAAATCGTTTGAAATTTGCTTCAGCGCCCACTGCGCTTCGCGCTCATTATAGCCTAGGGCTAGTAGCGCATTGAGCACATCGGCGCCGTTGGTTTTTCCTGCATCACTCGAGGTGGCGATGCTCGGCGCGTGATCGAGTTTATCGCGCAGTTCCAGCACCAAACGCTCGGCCGTTTTTTTGCCGACGCCCGGAATTTTGACTAACCGGCCCGTCTCTTGCATCGCCACCGCTTGCGCCAGATCGGCAACCGACAATCCGCTCAACACCGACAATGCCATTTTCGGCCCCACGCCGCTGATTTTCAGCAACTGGCGAAACGCGCGGCGTTCGTCGTCGGTGCCGAAGCCGTACAGCAGGTGAGCGTCTTCGCGCACCACTAGATGGGTGAACAAGGTGATCGTTTCCCCCAACCCCGGCAAGTTATAGAACGTGCTCATGGGCACATTCACTTCGTAGCCCAGGCCCTGCACGTCGACTATCACTTGCGGCGGCTGCTTTTCGATTAGCTTGCCGCTCAATCGCCCTATCACCGGATGAGTCTCCCTTTTTTCATGCGATAACCCGCCGTCGCTAATGCGCCCATGCCCATGCCGCCGTGGGCGTGGCAGATGGCGCAGGCCAATGCGTCCGCGGCATCGGCTTGCGGCGCCACCGGCAAATTTAGCAATCGTTTAACCATTTCTTGCACCTGCTCTTTCTTCGCGTGACCGTTCCCGACTACGGCTTGTTTGACCTGTAGAGCGGTATACTCGAACACCGCCAGTTCATCCGCCACCGCCGCACAGATCGCCACGCCTCGCGCCTGACCGAGCAGCAAGGTGGATTGCGGATTCACGTTCACGAATACTTTTTCCACCGCCACATGCTGCGGCTGGTAGGCGCCGATGATTTCGCGCAGCCCCTCCCAAATGGTTTTCAGCCGCGCCGGTAAGTCGTCGTCTTTGGTCTTAATGCAGCCGCTCGCAACATAGGTCAACCGGTCGGATTTTTCGATCACGCCGAAACCCGTTACGCGCAACCCCGGGTCCAGGCCCAGAATACGCGTCGGCGGCGATGCTATTAGCTTGGCTCCGCGTAAATCAGCGCTTGGATAGCGACGCTCTTCGTTAAACGCAACTCAGTCTCCCATCACCGCGGTAGTGTAAACATCCTGGACATCGTCGATGGCTTCCAATGCATCCAACAATTTTTGCATTCTCACCGCGTCGTCTCCGGCCATCTCGACCTCGTTGGAAGGCTTCATGGTGACTTCGGCGAAATCAGCGTTCAGACCCGCCTTGGCCAGTGCCTCTTTCACCTGTGCCAAATCATAGGGGGCCGTGACTACCTCGAAGCTACCATCGTCATTGCCGATGACATCCTCGGCGCCCGCGTCTAGAGCCGCTTCCATGAGCTTGTCTTCACCCGTTCCCGGCGCGAACGTCAACTGACCGCAATGTTTGAACAAAAACGCGACGCAGCCATCGGTGCCGAGATTGCCACCGTATTTCGTGAAGCCATGGCGCACGTCGGCCACGGTGCGAGTCTTGTTGTCCGTCAGGCAGTCCACCATCACCGCCGCGCCGGCGATGCCGTAGCCTTCGTAGCGAACTTCCTCATAGCTCACGCCGTCCAGTTCTCCCGAGCCGCGCTTCATGGCTCGCTCGACGGTATCCTTGGGCATGTTGTTCTCATAGGCTTTCTCTACTGCTAGCCGCAGGCGTGGATTGGAGCCGGCATCGCCGCCGCCAAGGCGCGACGCAACCGTAATTTCTTTGATCAGGCGGGTGAATATCTTGCCGCGCTTTGCGTCCGTCGCGGCTTTTTTGTGCTTAATATTCGCCCACTTGGAATGACCTGCCATGAATCACCTACTCATATGTTTCTAAACGTGTAATCATAACACCTTGAACCTTCTTCCATGAGTTAGGGAACCTCTGATTAAGTCCCTCGCGGTCGCGCTGGAGTTTGCCGGGTGGCAGGCGCGACGCGGCGAGCGCGGTGTGGCTAGTCCACATAAGCGAGTCGCAACAAAGTCTGCCGCCCGGCAAACCCCAGCCCATGCGGGTTGGGCCGA
>JAYTGZ010000361.1:0-2330 GCA_043733025.1 Pseudomonadota bacterium
CTCGCTGCCGTTGATGAGATCGATGGCGAGCCGGTCGCGCTCGTATTCGTAGGGAAAATCGCGCCATAGTTCGTAATCGGGTCGCAGCCGCCGCAGCGCTTTGAAGGCAAGCGCTTGCAGGCGCCAGGGGCGGAAGGTTGCGTGATCGTAGGCGCCGTCTTCGACGTGGATTTGCACGCCGGCGCACAACTTTCCGGCATGCTTGTGAAACGCCGGCTCGAACCAACAGGGGCGCAGGCGGCAGCCTTGCAACCATTGCGGCGCGAGCGCATGCATTTCACGCAGCAGCTTGCCGGCATCGAGGTCGGGTGCGCCGAACAGTTCCAGTGGGCGCGTGACGCCGCGACCCTCGGACAACGTCGTGCCTTCCAACATGACCGTGCCGGCGTAGCAACGGGCCATGGAAAGATTCGGCGCATTGGGGCTGGGATTGATCCAGGCGCGCTCGCCCAGCGGCCAGCCATAACCCGGCGCCTCGTCGGGTTGCCATCCATGCATCGTTATCACTCGATAGTCCACATCGAGGTGCAAGGTTTCGACAAACCACTTAGCGAGTTCGCCCATGGTAAGGCCGTGACGCATCGGCAGCGCACCGGCGCCAACGAAACTCTCCCACCCCGCGCGCAGGCGCAAGCCTTCCAGCGGACGGCCTGTGGGATTCGGCCGATCGAGCACCCACACGGATTTCTGGGTCTTCGCCGCCTCTTCCAACACGTAGCGCAAGGTGGTGATGAAAGTGTAGATGCGGCAGCCCAAGTCTTGCAGATCGACCAGCAGCACATCGAAACAATCCATCATGGCGGCGGTGGGACGGCGCACTTGGCCATATAGACTGAATACCGGAATACCGTGCACGGGATCGGTGAAATCCGGCGATTCGATCATGTTGTCTTGCTTGTCGCCGCGCAGGCCGTGCTGCGGACCGAACGCCGCGGAAATCTTAATGTCGTCGAGGGCCGCGAGCGCGTCGAGCGAATGCGTCAGTTCGCGCGTCACCGAGGCCGGATGCGCGAGCAACGCGACGCGGCGCCCCGCGAGCGGTTTGCGCAGCGCCGGTTCTTCAAGCAAACGCTCCAGGCCAAATCTCATGCAAGCCTCCTGCGGTGGTCAAGCGTGAGCGTAAAACTGTCGGCGTGATGGAAATCGGGCTTAGTCGACGGATGCGCGAGCGCCCAGTAGGACAAGCGGCCGTTGTTTTCTTCGATCACGGCGGCTAACGCCAGCCGCAACTCGGCGCGATCCCAAAAATCGCCCAACTCTTTGAGATCGACGACCGCTTGCAGCACTAAGCGCTGCGTGTCTCGGCGCGCGCTAATGGATGTCTGCGCCGCGTCGACCACGATCATGCCCTCGCGGTACGCGCCGAATCTGTACATCGCCCACTCGCCGGAAGGTGCAAAGTTAAACTCGTAGTAAGCCGCAACCTCTCGCGCGGCGACGAACGCCTCGAAGCAGGTGTGTTGCCACAGCGTGTCCGCATGTCGCGGCACGCCGTCGGCGGGAATCCGCAGATGGGCGACATCGCCTGCGAGTGAGTATTTCAGCGTAAGTGCCCCCGCCGGCGACACCTTCATGTGCGCGCTAATGTGACCCACAGCCTCGCAGGGCGTCGTCGGGTGACAAGTGAGTGTAACGGTCTGCATACCGCATTTTACCGGTTCGATAAGCCGAAGCGCGATGCTTGGGTAAAGATTTGACAAGGAGCGACGAAGTCTCTCGCAACATCGACCGGTATCTTAGCGGTCTCGAGCTTCAGGCGCGGATTCGAAACGGGGTAGACTTACATTAGCGTTCGAGTGGAATTGAGAACACCCCAGGCTGGGAGGCAATACCGGTAAGGCTCCCCAGGCATGCGCCGCCAACAGCCAATATCGGTGCGGTGCGCGGCAACATCGATTTCGGCGCCGTTTCGTCAAAGATCGTGGCCAACCCTAAAGTTGCCAGCGAGTGCGCCGCGAACCGGACGTGCAACGCTCCGGTGAAAACCGTAGACTAGCTCCGCGTGCGCTGCACGCATGTGACGAAAAAGGCCACCAGCAATAATGTCCACTGAAAATCTCGAAAAAGCGCTCAAAGAGATCGATCGCTTCAACAGCCAAGATCCGCGTCAGGGGATTGTCGACGGGATCGCTCACCCGCAAGAGTTGATCTATTCCAAGAGCCTGACCGAGTGGGTGCTCAAGCTCGATCCGCGAGCCTCCGACCCTCTGCGTATCGCTGCCCGCGGCCAACACATCGGTCGATGGATGGTGCCGCGGGCGAAATATCCCGCTGGTCGCTCCGGCTACCTGCGCTGGCGAGATGAATTGAAAGCGTTTCACGCCGAGAAG
>JAYTGZ010000362.1:0-6370 GCA_043733025.1 Pseudomonadota bacterium
GCTTTCTTGGAGGCGAGCCCACGGGCGGAAATTCCTACCCTCATCGATGGTGATGTCAGCGTGTTTGATTCGACCATTATCCTCGAATACCTGGAGGACAAGTGGCCAAGCCCGCCGTTGTTGCCGGCCTCCCCAGCACAGCGCGCGCGGGTGCGCATGATCGAAGATGTGATGGATACGCTCTACGAACCCAACAACTGGGGTCTGGGTGAAGTCTTGCGTTTCAAGCGCACGAGTGGCGCGCTCGCTGACCAACTCATCGCACATTCGCGCGCGAGCGTCAACAAGTTGCAAGGTTGGTTGGATCGACAATTAGGCGACCAGCCTTGGTTTAATGGGGACAACTTCGGCTGGGGCGATGTGGTGGTCGCGCCCTACCTCAGCCGATCAGCAGCATCCGGTCACCCGCCTCCACCGGGCTCTAAGCTTGCCGATTGGTTGGCGCGGGCGAGCCAACGTCCCAGTGTGGCGAAAGCCATTGAGCAAATGAAGCATGTAATGGCCAATATGCCCGATGTCGCCGCCATGCTCGCTCAGGGGCAAATAAATCGGCAATACCGTGATCACCGTTTGGAGTGGATGATCGCGGGCGGTGGGCTCGCCGTGGTGCAAGAAGGCATCGAGAAAGGCACGATTCGCTTTAGTAGATTGCCTGAATAATCTGGGCGGGCGCAGTTGACCCGGCAAGAACAGCAGCCTGATGTTCGGCGGCATGGTATCCCGCCCACCATTTTTCGCATTGAGGGTGGGCGGTGTATCAATCACGGTCCAAATCGAAAACGGCTGCCGTTCGGCATCCAGCCTGAGTATAATTTGGTCTTTCAATAACGAGGTTTCGGATTTCACCATGAACAAATATTTAATCGCCGCGCTGACGTGCGCTTTGACGTTGGGATACGCCGGCGCGACCCAGGCTGCCTCGGATACGATCACGATCCAACAGGTTGACGATCTCACGTGGCAAGACTTTCCGGGTTTTCCCGGCGTGAAGTTCGTGGTGATGGCGGGCAATCCGCGCGAAGCGGGACCCTACACCATCCGCGCCAAGTTTGCGCCGGGCGCCATGAGCCGTCCGCACTGGCATCCGGAAGCGCGCTATGTCACGGTGCTGAAGGGAACCTGGTGGGCCGGCGTAGGTGAGACGTTCGATCCAAACAGCACCACGCCAGTGGCGACGGGCGGCTTCGCCATTCACACGCCGGGCAAGGTGCACTATGATGGCGCAAAGAACGAAGAAGTGATTGTGCAGATCAGCGGCATCGGCCCGAGCGGGACTAACGTTGTGAATCCCGCACCGGACGCGAAGTAGGTTTCTGTTCCTAACTGAAAGCAAGCCGGAGACGGTGTCCGGCCGGTTTCCATATTTTTTGGATTACCTTACCACGAGGCATATCCCGTGCGGCTCGTGGCAATGCCTGCCTGGAGGGCCGCACCATACTTGGCTGCTGGGGGGACGATCTCGATTCGGGGCAAGCAAAGTCCCCACTCTCATCGGCCGCAACAATCAGGTGAATCACTCGCCTAGCGATGCTGTAAATTTAAGCGAGAAACTTCTCATGATCGAAAATTAACAATGGCCAAAGGTTGGCTGAAAAAATATCTCCCTAGCGCGGAAAGCATCCACTCCAATAAAGCCTTGCGGATTTTTGGACGGTTGTTGACGCGGCCTAGCCTGTGGCATCTGAACCGCCACTCCGTGGCGAGAGGTGTCGCCATCGGCTTGGTGACGGGCCTGATTCCCGGCCCGTTTCAGATCCTCGCCGCCGCCGCCTTTGCCATCGGTGTTCGCGCCAATCTGGCCGTGGCCGCGCTGACGACCTTTTACACCAATCCCTTCACCTTCGTGCCGCTGTACATCCTCGCGTACAACGTGGGCGCCCTGGCGACGGGCGCCACGGCGCCTCCGCCGCCCATCGCCGCATTCAAGTCCATGGGCGTGATGGACATGATCCAGCAAGCGTTCTCTTGGGTTTATTCTTTGGGCGACACGTTGCTGATCGGGCTCGCGATCCAGTCGTCCGTCTTTGCCGTGGTCGGCTATGTTTCCGTGCAACTGGCTTGGCGCTGGGTGGCGCTGCGGAAATGGAATAGACGGAAGCTGCGCCAGAGTGAAACGTCTTAAGTTTTCGCGTGGGAAAACAGCTTGAAAAAATTCTCCGTCGTCGTCTTAGCCACGACTTCTAGCGGCACATTCTTGATCTGACTCACACACTCGGCCACGTGTTTGACGTAGGACGGCTGGTTGGTTTTGCCCCGGTAAGGAACGGGCGCGAGATAGGGCGAATCGGTCTCGATCAGCATCTGATCCAACGGCGCCTGCCGCACCACTTCCCGCAGGTCCGCGGCGTTCTTGAAGGTAATGATCCCGGAAAAGGAAATATAAAAGCCGAGATCGAGTGCCGCCCGCGCCACCTCCCAGGTCTCGGTGAAGCAATGCATCACGCCGCCCGCTTGCCCGGCGTTTTCCTCGCGCATGATGGCGACCGTGTCTTCTGACGCGGCGCGGGTATGGATGATGAGCGGCTTACCGCACGAGCGCGCGGCACGAATATGGGTGCGAAAGCGATCCCGCTGCCAAGTGAGATCGCCCGTCAGCCGATAATAATCCAGTCCCGTTTCACCGATGGCGACGATGCGCGGATGATCGGCGCGCCGGATGAGATCCTGTTCGCTGGGTTCCGTTTCATCGACGGGCTGATCGGGATGGACACCGACCGACGCGAATAGATTGGTGTGGCTTTCCGCCAGGCTCAGTACCCGAGGCCAGTCGGCGAGATTCACGCTGACGCATAACGCGTGGGTCACCTGGGCGTCGCGCATATTGCCGAGAAGTTGATCCATGTTTTCCGACAACTCGGGGAAATCGATATGACAATGGGAATCTATAAACATTATGAATCAATAAATTAGTTAAATAATGCAAAGTATTTTAATAGAATAAATTCCCAGAATAGCTTGGGGTTGAGCGGATGGTGGATCAACCGGCGCGAGTCTGATAGCTCTCGATTAAAATTCAATAAATCAATTAATTGAATATTTTTATTCAAGTTAGTAATAGCTTTAATATAGTCCTGGTGATAACAGCATTTAGACGCCGTCTTCAGGCTCACCAAATCGTATATCCAAGTTTGTAACCAGCGCATTGCCTGCGGCGCCGGTGATTTCTGTAACCACTCGGCAACGCCGATAACATCCGCGCGTTCGGGATCAGACAACGCGTCGCAAAACGTTTTACGCTGGCCGTGCCACTCCGCGTCCTCGGCGATGCGTAAGGCTTCCAGCGGCGCATGTCCTGCCAAGGCGAGATTGAGCGCGGGCTCCGCACAACCTTGTTCAGCCAGCCAAGCACTTGCCTGCGCCGGGTCGGGCGTGGGCATGCGCATGAGCCGGCAGCGGCTGCGCACTGTGGGCAATATGCGGCTGAGTTGATTGGTCACCAGCAAAAATATCGTTTGACCGGGTGGCTCTTCCAACATTTTCAACAGCCCATTGGCGGCGTTGAGGTTCAGTTGCTCCGCCGGCGCGATAAGGATGACGCGGCGTCCACTTTGATGAGAAGTCAGAGAAACAAAGTCTGTTAATGATCTGATTTGGTTGATAGTGATAAACTCACTCCCCTTCTTGTCCTTGGTTCCGGCAGCTTCCGTGACGGCCAGATCGGGCGGTTCCTGATCCGCCTCTGGCAGCATGTGCCGAAAATCCGGGTGAGCATGGTGATCGAAATAACGGCAGGACACGCAGTTCCCGCAGGCTTGATGTTCGGCGTCCCGAGCGCTGCACAGCAAGCTCTTGGCGAGCGTCAGGGCAAACGCCAGCTTACCTAAGCCAGGGCTGCCATGTAGTAAAACGGCGTGAGGCATCTCGGCGTAGCCAGACCGCCAAATCTCTTGCCAAAGGGGCAAGTGCCATGGGTAGTATGAGTTCATTCAGATAGATGAAACTATTTTTTTAAGTATCACTTGAATATCTTCGACGGCGGCGGAGGAGTCGATCACGCGGATCCGTTGGGGAAAGCGCCGTGCTCGCTCCAGGTAAGTTTGGCGGACGGCGGAGAAGAAATCTTGTTGCTGCCGCTCGAAACGATCGGGTATCAGCCCCGCCTTTGTCTGCCGGTCTTTCGCGGCCGCCGTATCCAAATCGAACAGCAGAGTGAGGTCTGGCTGCAGGACCTCTTGTACCCAAGCCTCCAAGATTTGAATTTTTTGTTCGGCGACGCCACGGCCGCCGCCTTGGTAGGCATAGCTCGCGTCGGTGAATCGATCGGAAACCACCCAATCGCCACGCGCCAGGGCCGGCTCGATGACGGTGGCGATGTGCTCGCGCCGCGCGGCGAACATCAAAAGCGTCTCGGTTTCCGGGTGCATCGGCTCCGCCAACACCAGTGCGCGAAGTTTTTCTCCCACCGGTGTTCCGCCCGGCTCGCGGGTGAGTAGCACCTGGTGGCCCAAGGCGCGCACCAAGTCAGCGACGAATTTGAGATGGGTACTTTTGCCGGCGCCGTCGATACCTTCGAAGCTTAGGAACCTTCCGCGATCCGGAGCGCTATCGCTGGTACTTGTTGACGGCATGGTTATGGTCGACCAAATTAGCGGAGAACGCGTGGCTACCATCACCCTTCGCGACGAAATAAAGCGCGTTCGATGCCGCCGGGTTTAGCGCAGCCTTGATGGCGGCGAGGCCCGGCATGGCGATCGGTGTCGGCGGCAGACCGGGCCGAGTGTAGGTGTTATAGGGTGTATCGCGCTGCAAATCGGCTTTGCGTAGGTTGCCGTCGAACAGCGGGCCCATGCCGTAAATCACGGTCGGATCGGTTTGCAGCAACATTTTTGACTTGAGACGATTGATGAACACCGACCCGATTACCGGCCGCTCGCTCGGTTGCCCGGTCTCCTTTTCGATGATCGATGCCATGATGAGCGCCTGATAGGCGTCGGCATAGGGCAAGGCTTCGTCGCGGGTTTCCCAAGCACTCGCGAGATGGCTCTGCATGGCCGCGTAGGCGCGTTGCAACAGCTTTAGATCACTGGTGCCGGGGATGACCAAATAGGTATCGGGGAAAAACATGCCCTCGGCTCTGGTCTCCAAGACGCCGAGCGCGCGCAGGATTTCGGCTTCCGATAGATTTTTGCTGTCGTGTTTGAGGTCGGGATGTTCGTCCAATAGCTTGCGCATTTCAGAGAAGGTCTGGCCCTCGATGAACTGCACCGGAACCTGCTCCGCTTGCTGACCACTGGCGAGTAGCCTTAAAAGTGCGAGCGGCGTCATATCGTGATCCAGTTCGTAGTCGCCGGCCTTAATCTTTGTGCTTTTGCCTAACATTCGAGCTAGGGTGACAAAGGTCCAGGGTTCGGACAGTAAATCCGAATCCGTGAGCTGGCGGGCAACAGTCGTCATGGTGCTGCCGCCCTTTAAGCTGAAGCGAAATGGCGACTCCGGCAACGGCAATTCCTTGTTCGCGAAATAGTAGAGCCAGCCAAACGCCGCCAATGCGACGAAAGAAACAATCAGTAATAGCGCGCGCAGCTTATCAACCATCGTTGGATTGGAACAAAGCAGACTGCAATTGCCGGGTGATGGGCCCGACCGGCCAGCGCAGCTCATCGCAGGCAAAAATCGGCCAGATCCCCATCAGGCTATTGCAAAGAAATAATTCTTCGGCGCGGATGAGATCAGCTTGGTGCAGTGGCTTCATGGTGAGCGGTATCCCGTGGGCTTTTGCGTGGTCGAGTATTCTATCGCGCTGCACGCCGGCAACGCCACAGGTGCGAAGGTCCGACGTGCCTAACACGCCATCTCGCACATAGAAAAAATTACTCATGGTTCCTGAAATGACGGCGCCATCGCTGGTGCACATCAGCCCCTCGGCGATTGTCGCGTCGTTCCATTCCGAACGCGCCAGGACGTTTTCCATGCGGTTCAAACTTTTCACACCGGCGAGCGGCGCGGGGATAGCTAGACGAGTGTGGCACATCACGACCGCTACACCTTGAGACGAATGCCGCAGGGGATAGTCCGGCAATGGCGCGGTTATCACGATGCGCGTTGGCGACGATGGCGATGGAATTTTGTAACCGCGGGTTCCCGATCCGCGCGTGATCACGATCTTGAGGACGCCATTTCGACCGTCCCGGGTGACAAGTGCGATATCCTGCCGAATCGATGCCTGATCTAAATCGGGCAGGTTGATCGCTCCGCAGTCGGCGCTGAGCTTGTCTAGATGCCGTTGCAGATGCTGGGGATGGCCCTGTTTGACGGCCAGCGTTCGGAACACGCCATCACCGTACATAAGACCGCGATCGGTCGCCGAAACGGATTCGTTCGGCAGACCATTGACCAGTATCATTACATTGCTGTGCCGGTCGTTGCCCGC
>JAYTGZ010000363.1:0-4066 GCA_043733025.1 Pseudomonadota bacterium
GTGTCGTTGGTGCCGGGCCGCGCATGGGCAAACACCTGCCATTCGAGGCTGTCCACCGGCATACCGGAAGTTAGCATTTCCGACATACGTGAATATTGATTGCCGATTGTGCCCTTGATGTTTTCCCACTTCGGGTTAGCCGGATCCGCTGGCGGATTCAGCGGATCGAAGGCGATGTGGCACGAGCCGCACGACGTGCCGATCAAAAACGGCGGCTCGATGGAACCATCGGCCAAACGCGAAACGCGCGAATCGGAATGCTGCCCGTCGTGTGAAAGCTTCTTGTTGTAGCCATCCCAACTCGCCAGGCCACCGTTGAGCTTAAGCCATTTATTCTTATCAAAACGCGGATTCGGAAATTTGCGCACGCCCAGGGCGCCGGTCGAAGTGCCAAAGGCCAGGTCGCAGGAACTGTGCCGTTGGTCAATTTTGCCGTCTTTGCTGTGGATGTCCTTGGGATCAAGCGCCGCGTCCTTGAAATCGCAAGCGGGATCGCGGTAGCCCTGTTTGCCGACGAACTGCAATAACACGTCGTCACCGGCGCAGTATTCGAAGCCATAGGTTTCGTCCAAACTCTTGGCAGGACAATTTTCGGAACCTGGCGTGCAGCAACCGGGATCGTTTATCAAGCCCCACGCTTTGAAACGATCATTGCGCTGATCGGCCCTCAGCACGCGGCGCCAATCGATCAATACACCGAGACGCTGGGGAAACGTGTAACCGTAGAAACGCGAATTGCCGGCGGTGGCGAAGTACCAGATATGCCGCCCGGCACGCTCGGTGTCGCTGAGGCCCTCATCGCCGGCGAAAAAACCGGCCGCCACATACGCGCTAAGCCGCCCAGCGGGCGCGGGCGTATCGGCCGCCCCGGCGATGTTGATATCGGGCATCGGCCCCTGACTCAGCCAGGCGGTCGCAACGATAAAGGCCGAGATGGCCGCCAAGGTCAAGATCGTTCGCTTCATGCGTTTACCCCCAAAACGTTTGCAGCATTAGGGGTTGGTTGAAAAACTACCGCGGTGCCCGTCTGGGGGCTGGCCTAGGGCCAGGGTCACGTCGTTGCGCGGCGCTCGGAATCCTCATGTACTTCTGAGTACATTCCGGTTCCTGCGTGCCGTGCGCCTCGCATACGGGCATCCTCGATACGTTTTTCAACAAACCATTAACGCTAAAGAAGTCTTGAAATTACCTGTAAACCAACACCGGTATTGTTGTGTGCGTCAGTACTTTATGTGTTTCGCTTCCCATGAGCAAGCCCGCAATGCCGCGGCGGCCGTGAGACGCCATGAAAATCAAATCGCAGCCCTTGGCATTGGCCGCGTCGATAATGGCCTCATACGGTGCATTGTTGACGCTAGTGTACGTGTCGCAGATCACTCCGGCCCCTTTCGCCTTATCTGCCACGCTGTCCAATATGGTTTTGGCTTGGCTTTCGGTGACCGATGAAAAGCTCTCCGGCGTCATGGCATCGATCGGAATGCCGCCCTCATAGTACGGCACGCTGTAGTCGGGCTGGGCATAAAAGCCGGTGACGCGGGCATTGATCTCACTGGCAAACTCGATCGCCTTATTGACTACCCGATTCGACAATTCCGAACCGTCACAAGGTATGAGTATGTGTTTGAACATAGCGACTCCATTCCAAAAGCCGGATTATCCGCGCGTAAGTTATGATGTTACCACCATAGACTCGGTGTCGACCTCGGCGGCACCAAAATCGCAATCATCGCCCTCGACGATGATAGCAAGACATTAGCGAAGGAAGCTGTGCTGGTATGGGAAGAAATGCAGGTGGGGGTTGAAGGTGAACCGATATTCGCGCTCGCGCGGGTCGATCCGGATAAGCCGGTGCACCGTTACCCGCCGAAGTTCGGCTACCGCCTGGCGCAAGTCGAGGATATGTTCGAGTACCTGGGTGCAGATCACGGTATCAACCGCTTGATCGACGAAGGGTAACGCTTCGATACCGGCTTGCTGAAACTTGATATGAGCGGGCCGGTTGCGCGTCCTTTCCTCCAGGCGCGCATCGGCGCGAGTCAAGGGAGATAGGCATAGTAGCAAGTTGGCGGAAAATCCAGTTGTAAATTGTTTGCGGGCGCGTTTCGCGCCGAACAAGAGACAGAAAAGTGTCTCCAATAGACGACAAAAGTTGCGCTCATAGTTCAAACAGTTAGCATTTTCGCCCGGAATTTTGTCGTCAAATGGTGACAGTTTGCCGGTTTCGAAAGTCGCCCATAGTTAAGCAAGAAATGACTATTTACAGTTCAACGCATTGTTTATAAAAGAAACGAAAAACGTTGGCACGGTCTATGCATAGATATCCTTACTGGCTTGGTTGCCAGGGAACTAATTAACCTTCGGAAGGAGTAGTAAGATGAAAAAATTAGCTATTGCGATGTTGGCTTCACTCATTACGGCAGTGGCGCTACCGGTATTTGCTGCCGATCCGCCCAAGACCGCGGAAGAGTGCAAGAAAGCCTTTGAAGGCGACGACGCCAAGATCAAGGCTTGCGTGGACGCACTGAAGAAATAGAGTTCGTTAAGTGTGCCTTCGGTCGGCGCCACCCAGCCGGCGCCGGCCGAGTTTAGTTGTTATATGTAAGAAGCCCTTCAGTCCCCGAAGCGAATGTTTTAATCCGGCAAACAGCGGGTGCGCCATGTTGTTGTTCGATTTCCAGCCTATCTCCTCTGGAGAATGACTCTGGTACTAGTTTCCCGCGATGCTTTTGCTCATTCCCCAGCAACTACATCAGTACAACGTCATAGATTTCCTGCGAATATTGCGTTTCAACCTGCAGCGAGATCGGCTTGCCAATAACGTCGCCCAACTGCGCCAGGCTCTGCGATTCCTCATCGAGAAACAGGTCGATCACTTTTTGTGAGGCGAGTATGCGATATTCTTTCGCGTCGAACTGGCGTGCCGAACGCAGAATCTCGCGCAAAATTTCGTAGCACACGGTCTGAGGTGTTTTGATCTCGCCGCGGCCCTGGCACATGCAACAGGGTTCGCACAGCACGTGGGCTAAACTTTCGCGCGTGCGTTTACGGGTCATTTCCACCAACCCCAGCGCGGTGAAACCATTCAGCGTAAGGCGGGTACGGTCGCGCGAAATATTTTTCTTCAATTCGGCCAGCACGCTGTCTTTGTGCTGATCGTTATCCATGTCAATAAAGTCGACGATGATGATGCCACCGAGGTTGCGCAAGCGCAGTTGCCGCGCGGTCACGTGCGCCGCTTCCAAATTGGTCTTGAATATCGTATCGTCGAAACTTCGCCCGCCGACGAAACCACCGGTGTTGACGTCGACCGTGGTGAGCGCTTCCGTTTGATCGATGATTAAGTATCCGCCGGACTTAAGATCCACACGCCGCGCCAAGGCGCGTTCGATTTCTTCCTCGACGCTGAATAGATCGAACAATGGCCGCTCGCCCGTGTAGGGCTCCAAAATCGGCAGTGCACTATGGGTGTAGCTTTCCGCAAACACGCGCATGGACTGAAAGGTTTCACGGGAATCGACCAGGATGCGTTCGGTTTTCTCGTTGACGAAATCGCGCACAACGCGCAGCGCAAGGTTCAAGTCCTGATGGATCAGCGAACTCGGCGGCGTGGAACGGGTAAGTTCTTGTATGCGGTTCCATAGACAAGTGAGATATTCAATATCGTCGTTGAGTTCTTTGTCGCTGGCAAACTCGGCGACGGTGCGAATGATGAATCCGCCGCCTTCGTTCTCCGGCAAAAGTTGTTGCAATTTCTCTTTCAGCAACGCACGCTCGCCTTCGTCTTCGATGCGCTGGGAAATGCCGATATGGGCTTCTTGCGGCAGATAAACGAGCAGCCGCCCCGCCATGCTGATTTGCGTGGACAGGCGCGCGCCTTTGCTGCCGATGGGATCCTTGACGACTTGAACAAGGACGGTCTGACCTTGGTTCAGGATTTTTTCGATAGGCTTGCCGTTATCGTGTTTGTCGCGGGCACTCCAGATATCGGCGATGTGCAAGAACGCCGCCCGTTCCAAGCCGATGTCAATAAATGCCGATTGCATGCCCGGCAACACGCGGGCAACGG
>JAYTGZ010000364.1:0-2585 GCA_043733025.1 Pseudomonadota bacterium
CTCGCCTCGCCACACTTCGGCATACATCTGCCGTTCTGGATGCTGTTGCCCCTGGGCGCGGCGCTGGCGGGCCTGTTCGGCGTGCTGCTCGGCGCGCCGACACTGAAATTGCGCGGTGATTATCTTGCCATCGTCACCTTGGGGTTCGGCGAGATCGTTCGCATATTCCTGAACAACCTCGACCGGCCGATAAACATCACCAACGGCCCGCAAGGAATAAACCTAGTCGATCCGATCCGCTTCGGCGAATTTTCTTTAATGCGCAAACATGAAATCTTCGGTATCACGTTCACCGATCTACATCAGTACTACTACTTGTTCTTGCTACTGACCTTGGCGGTCATTTTCATCTGCATGCGCTTGCAGGATTCGCGCATCGGCCGCGCCTGGGTGGCGATCCGCGAAGACGAAACGGCGGCGGAAGCCATGGGCATCAACACACGCAACGTGAAACTCTTAGCCTTCGCCATGGGCGCGACTTTCGGCGGCGTTGCCGGTGGATTGTTCGCGAGCATGCAGGCGTTCGTCAGCCCGGAAAGTTTTAACTTGAATGAATCCATCATAATTTTGTGCATGGTGGTGCTCGGCGGCATGGGCCATATTCCCGGCGTGGTGCTCGGCGCGATCCTGCTGACGGCCTTGCCGGAAGCGCTACGCTATACCAACGATGTGCAGAAGATGCTATTCCAGCGCGTGTTCATCGATCCGTCGAATTTGCGCATGCTGCTGTTCGGTGTGGTGCTGGTGGCGATGATGCTGTTCCGCCCCGAAGGGCTGTGGCCGTCACCGCAACGGCGGCGCGAACTCACGCAGCGAGACGAGTAGCCGCGATGACCCGGTCGGCGGAGCCAGCGATTCTGTCCATACAAGGCGTCTCGAAACGCTTCGGCGGATTGCAAGCTCTGTCGGACGTGTCGCTCACTATCGAGCGCGGCGACATCTACGGCGTGATCGGCCCCAACGGCGCGGGCAAGACGACGTTGTTCAACGTGCTTACCGGTTTATATCAACCGGACCAAGGCGCATTCGTTTTCAATGGCGAACAACTGCGCGTAGAAAAACCCCACCAAGTGGCGGAGCGTGGCATCGCCCGGACGTTTCAGAATATCCGGCTGTTTCACAACATGACGGCGCTGGAAAACGTGATGGTCGGGCGTCACGTGCGTACGCATGCGGGCGTGGTCGGTGCGATCCTGCGGGGCTCGAAAACTCGCGCCGAGGAAGCGAATATTGAAGCGCGCGCCGCAAAACTTCTAGACTACGTCGGACTCAAACATCGCCGTGATTTCCTCGCCAAAAATTTGCCCTATGGCGATCAACGCCGGTTGGAAATCGCACGCGCCATGGCGACCGATCCATTACTTCTCGCGCTCGACGAACCCGCCGCCGGCATGAACGCCACGGAAACGGCGGCGCTGAAAATATTGCTGGAAAAAATCCAGGCGGACGGCATGACGATCCTGCTAATCGAGCACGATGTGAAACTGGTGATGGGCCTGTGCAAGCACATCGCCGTATTAGACTACGGCAAAAAAATTGCCGAAGGATTGCCGCAAGAGGTGCAACGCGATCCAAAAGTGATCGAAGCCTATCTCGGGGCGGCCCATTGAGCCTGCTTGAAGTCAGCGGTTTGAAGGTTGCCTATGGCGGCATTCAAGCGGTGAAGGGCATCGATCTTCGCATCGAATCCGGCGAGCTGATCGCGTTGATTGGCGCTAACGGCGCGGGTAAGAGCAGCACGCTGAAAACTCTGGCGGGCATGCATCAGCCGGCGGGCGGCACGGTCATCTACAACGGCGAGCGCATCGATGGGGTGGCGTCACATCTTTTGATCCGCAAAGGCTTGGCGCTAGTGCCCGAGGGGCGCGGCGTATTCAGCCGCCTCACGGTGGAAGACAATCTTCTCATGGGCGCCTACAGCCGCAACGACGACGCGGCCATCAAACAGGAACTCGCGCAAGTCTTTGAGTTATTCCCGCGCCTGTTCGAGCGCCGCGAGCAAATGGCGGGCACATTGTCCGGCGGCGAACAGCAAATGTTGGCCATCGGCCGCGCCCTGCTTGGAAAGCCGAAGCTATTACTGCTGGACGAGCCAAGCATGGGACTCTCGCCCATCTTGGTGCAAAAAATTTTCGATACGGTGCGGCGCATCGCGGCCCAAGGCGTGACGATCTTGCTGGTGGAACAGAACGCCAAACTTGCGTTGGAAGTCAGTTCGCGCGGCTATGTAATGGAAACCGGTCTGATTACCCTGACGGGGCCGGCGCAGGATTTGTTGCACGATCCACGGGTGCGGGCAGCGTACTTAGGCGAATAATGGCATGGCTGTGAGGCAATGGCCCGAGGCCAGTGGCTAGCCTAGGGCTACCCCGTACCAGAGCGCCTCACAGCCCTCTGGACTCGGATAGGAGCTCAGAGCGGCTATCCGGCTTGCCTCTTGAGAAAATCATTTCCACCATGGTTTTAACGCCGTAGCAAAGCCGTTACGCCATATGTTGTCTTTGCTGCGATTCCTTGGGAATGACATGCCAGGCGCCGCATGGATACTTGACCGCGGCGATGCATGGCCGGAGCGCCGCACCGGT
>JAYTGZ010000365.1:0-3444 GCA_043733025.1 Pseudomonadota bacterium
TCTCGGCTTATACAGCGATGAAAATGAAGCTTCCCTCAAGCGAGTGATCGATTTCGGTAAGCGCTACGGCGTGGTGAAGTGGGGCATACAACTCGCCCATTCCGGCCGCAAAGGTTCAGTGCATCGTCCGGGCGATGGCAGCAAGCCGTTGACGCCGGAGGAGGGTGCGTGGACCACGCTCGCGCCGTCGCCGCTGCCGTTCGGTCCGGGCTGGCACACGCCCGCCGCTCTCTCGTGCGCAGGTCTTTCGGAAGTGAAGCAACAGTTTGTCAATTCCGCAAAACGCGCCGTGCGTATCGGTTTCGAGCTATGCGAGTTACATATCGGCCACGGTTATTTGCTGCACCAATTTCTCTCGCCACTCGCCAATCGGCGCGACGACGAATATGGCGGCAGCGCGGCCAATCGCATGCGCTATCCGCTCGAGGTGTTCGCAGCGGTGCGTGACGTTTGGCCAGCCGACAAGCCGCTTGGCGTACGCGTATCGGCGACCGATTGGGTCGATGGCGGCTGGACGCCGGAAGAGACGGTGGTCTTTGCTCAGGAGCTAAAAAAAATCGGTTGCGATTTCATGGACGTCACCTCCGGACAAGTAGACCCGCGCCAGAAAATCCCTTTCGCGCCTGGCTACAACGTGCCGTTCGCCGAGCAGGTCAAACGCGAGACCGGCATGCCGGTGATGGCGATCGGCATGATTTCCCAAGCGCGCCAAGCGGAAGAAATCGTGTCATCGGGTAAAGCGGACATGGTCGCCATTGCCCGCGCCATGATGGACAACCCACACTGGGCGTGGCAGGCCGCCCGCGAGCTAGACGTGGAGACGGCGTATGCGGCGCAGTATCAGCGCTGTCATCCGTCGGTTTGGAAGCCGTAAGGATTCACCGCTCATATCCGGGACGAAGGCCGACAATAAACCACTAGGTCATTCCCGCGAAAGCGGGAATGACAGAATAATTTAAGCCTTCGCGACCGTTCCTTCTACTCCAACGCCGAAACAATCGAGAGCGTAGTACGAGTTGCTAGAATGCCCTCATGGATTTCAGCATCTACTGGCGCCTAGCCGGTTTTTATTTCACGTATTTTGCATTCGTCGCCGCCTACTCGTCCTACTGGGGTTTGTATCTGCAATCGCTGGGTTTCGCAGCGGCGCAGATCGGCACGTTGATGTCCGTGCAGCAGGTCACGCGCATTTTCGCTCCGACGTTTTGGGGAGCTGTAAGCGATCGGACCGGCCGACCCGACTGGGTGATCAAGTTTGCGACGGCAGCGTCGATTGTGGCATTCGCCGCGGTGCTTTTGGATACTGGTTTCGTTTGGCTAATGATGGTGATGTCCATCGCCGGTTTTTTTTGGAGCGGGCCGTTGCCGCTGGTGGAGGTGACGACGCTGCGCCAGTTAGGCGGCGCGACAGAGCAGTATGGACGCATTCGCCTGTGGGGTTCCGTCGGCTTTATTTTGGTGGTGAGTGGCATCGGCGTTGTGCTGGATTACATCGACGTTGCCCGGCTACCGTTGCTGATATTGCCCTTGATGCTGGTGTTATTGGTGTTTGCGTGGCTCGTGCCGGGCGGCGTCGCGCTTGAGCATGGGGAGGAGCAAGGATCGATCATGGCCATCTTGCGCCGCCCTCAGGTGACGGTGTTCCTGGCGGCGTGTTTTCTCATGACCTTGGCCCACGGGCCGTTGTATGTTTTTTTCTCGATCTATCTCGTCGACCAGGGATACAGCAAAACCAGCGTCGGCATGCTGTGGTCCGTCGGCGTCATCGTCGAAATCCTGGTGTTTCTTTATTTCGCGCGTATCCAGCGGCGCTTTTCCGTGCAAAGGATTTTCTTGTTTTGCTTTGTCGTCGCGGCATTTCGTTTTTTGCTGATTGCGTGGGGCGTCCGCTGGTTTGCCGTTTTGTTTTTTGCTCAGATGTTACACGCGGTGACCTTCGGCGCCTTCCACGTGATTGCCATGGGTGTCGTCCATCGCTATTTCAGCGGACGTCACCAGGCCAAGGGTCAAGCTTTGTTCAGCGGCTTGACCTACGGCGCGGGCAGCATGCTCGGCGGTCTCCTTAGCGGCTTCATCTGGGAGCCATTGGGGCCGGGCATCACGTTTTCTTTGGCTGCCTTGAGCGCGCTGGCGGGCTTTTTTCTCCTCTGGTGGAAGCGGCCGTTCGATGAGAATTAACAGGCTCTTTCCGTTGTAGTACTCCTCGCATCGTGGCATAATTTCCGTTTTACTTGTCACTACGATCATGGTTGCGCTCACTCTCTACGACAAACTTTGGAACGCCCATCTGGTTCATGAGGAATCCGACGGCACGGCGTTGATCTATATCGATCGCCATTTGGTGCACGAAGTCACCAGCCCCCAGGCATTCGAAGGCTTGCGCCTTGCCGGCCGCCAACCGTGGCGCATCGGTTCCGTGGTCGCGACGGCGGATCACAACACGCCGACTAAGGATTGGGATCAGGGCATCAAGGATCCTATTTCGCGCTTGCAAGTGGAAACCCTCGATGCGAACATCAAAGCGTTCGGCGCGAAAGCGTATTTCCCGTTCCTCGATAAACGCCAGGGCATCGTCCACGTGATCGGCCCGGAGCAAGGCGCGACGTTACCCGGCATGACCGTGGTATGCGGCGATTCTCATACCAGCACCCACGGCGCGTTCGCGGCCCTGGCCATGGGCATTGGCACGAGCGAGGTCGAGCATGTGCTCGCGACGCAAACACTGGTGCAGAAGAAAGCCAAGGCGATGCTGTTAAGGGTCGAAGGAACGCTGCCGAAATTCGTCACCGCGAAAGATATCGCGCTGACGATCATCGGTAAAATCGGCACCGCCGGCGGCACCGGCCACGCCATCGAGTTCGCTGGGAGCGCCATCCGCGGGCTGTCCATGGAAGGGAGGATGACTCTGTGCAACATGGCGATCGAGGCGGGTGCCCGTGCGGGGATTATCGCCGCCGATGAGACAACGATCAAATACGTAAAGGGCCGTCCGCTCGCGCCGCAAGGCGAACACTGGGACCAAGCCGTGGCCTATTGGCGCACGTTACACTCCGACGCGGGCGCAAAGTTCGACGCCGTGATCGAGATCGATGCAGCGAACATCACGCCGCTCGTGACCTGGGGTACCTCGCCGGAGATGGTCGTGACCGTTACCGATCGCGTACCCGATCCCGACAAAGTAAAAGACGCGACCAAGCGCGAAGGCATGGAGCGCGCCTTGGCCTACATGGGACTCACGCCCGGCACGCCGATCACCGCCATCAACGTCGACAAGATTTTCATCGGCTCCTGCACCAACTCCCGGATTGAAGATCTGCGCGCCGCGGCAGCGGTGGTCAAGGGGCGCCGTATTGCCGGTAACATCAAGCTGGCGATGGTGGTGCCCGGTTCCGGTTTGGTGAAAGCGCAGGCGGAGCAGGAAGGCCTGGACAAAATATTCACGGC
>JAYTGZ010000366.1:0-9778 GCA_043733025.1 Pseudomonadota bacterium
CCGAATTGTCTCTGCAAATTGCCACTCGCGGCATGGCGCAGAATCGCGCGATCGTCATCAAAGATGTCCCGGCTAATCGGCCCATCGTTATCGCCGCGAACGATAGTGCGCTATCCCTTGGCATTCAACCGGGCGTGCCCATTGCCGCCGCCGAAGCTTTAACATCCAGCCTCTTAGTCGTTGCGCGAAACAAAGATAATGAAGCACAGGCGCTCGAGCGCTTAGCCGCTTGGGCGTTGCAGTTCACGCCCACCGTCACCCTCGAACCGCAACGGGGCATCTTGCTGGAAGCCGCACCCAGCTTGCGTCTCCAGGGTGGTCTGGCGCCGTTGCTGGAAAAAATAAAGACCGGTTGCGATCGGTTGGGGTATCGCGTGATCTATGCAATTGCGCCTACGGCGCGCGCGGCTTGGTGGTTTGCGATAGCTGAAGATTATTGCGCCACTCACGATAACTACATGTCATTCCCGCGAAAGCGGGAATCCATGCTGACTTGCAACCGCCAAATGGATTCCCGCTTTCGCGGGAATGACAATATAGATGATTCGGCTGATCAAAAGACTTTGCGCGATCGCCTAGGCAAGCTGCACGTAGCCTGCCTCGACTGGCCCACCCAAACCGTAGAACTCTTGCACGCCCTCGGTATTAAAACCCTCGCCGATTGTTTAGCTTTACCGCGAGCTGGGTTGATTCAGCGTTTCGGTGTCGAATTGGCAAACGAGTTGGATCAAGCCTTGGGCACCCAGCCCGATGTACGTCCTTTGTTCAGCGCGCCGAAACAATTCCATTCCCGTATCGAGTTGCCCGCCGAAGTCAGCGAAGTCGATGCGTTGTTGTTCCCGCTGAAACGCTTGCTCATCGAAATGGAAGGGTTCCTGCGCGGGCTGGGCGCAGGCGTGCAAAGCGTTCGCGTGGAATTGGAGCAAGGCAGCCGGCAACGTGAGTCGTTCACCATAGGCTTGCTCGCGCCGGAGCGCGAGCATCAGCGTTTGTTGATGCTGATCTCGGCGCGGCTCGCGAACCTGCAACTCGATCGATCCGTGTGGGCCGTGAGTTTGCATGCGGAACAATTGCAATCTCTCTCTGGGAAGCAGCGCAGTTTTCTGGTCGATAGCGCGTCCCATCATCTCGCCAGCCGGCAATTGCTGGAGCGATTGCAAGCGCGGCTGGGCAAGGACAAGGTGCAAAGCCTAGTGCTCGGCAACGATCATCGTCCCGAATACGCCTGGTCTGCCGGCAATGTTTCGCAGCGCAATGCCGTGAACAATTACCCGCTGCGGCCGCTGTGGTTATTGCCGCAACCGCAGCCCATGGCCGCTAGCGATATTGCCTTGCTCGCCGGCCCGGAACGCATTGAAGCGGGCTGGTGGGACGGCAAATCCGTGCAGCGCGATTACTACATCGCGCGCAACGGCAAAGGCTCGGTATTGTGGATTTACCGGCAGCACCATGAGCCTTTGCAATGGTATATGCATGGTGTTTTTTCTTGATGACATCGGCAATTGATCTTCTCAAGAATCATGATGCGTCTTGCCCTCACTTGCAGTGCGCGCTCCGGCTTGCAAGCCGGAGCCGTTCGATGAGCGCAACGCATGCGTCGCGAAATCCTCATCTCACCCCCACCCCTCTCCCGCTTGCGGGAGAGGGGAATGACTCCCTTCTCCCTCTGGGAGAAGGGTTGGGGACGGGGTGGCCTAGAGCCATGAGGGTAGTGGTAGAGCGAAGTCGTGGGCGAGCCGCGCCAGACCGAGGTCACGGGCGCATGCGAAATTTCGCATGACGGAAATACGCCATGGTTCCCACCTATGCAGAGCTGCACTGCCTCTCCAATTTCTCGTTTTTACGCGCCGCATCCCATCCGGATGAGCTGATCACCCGTGCCGCGGCGCTTGGCTATCGCGCGCTCGCGATCACCGACGAATGCTCCGTCTCCGGCGTGGTGCGTGCCCATGAGGCCGCACGCGATAACCCGGTCAAATTCATCGTCGGCAGCGAGTTTCAACTGGCCGATGGGCCGAAAATTGTCCTCCTCGCGACGACGCTATCGGGCTACAGCAACCTCAGCGAGCTGATTACCACGGCGCGCCGCGCGGCGAAAAAAGGCAACTACCGTTTGAGCAAAGCGGATCTGGCGAATGGCGTCGAGGATTGCCTGGCGCTGTTTGTTCCTAGCTATGAACCGAAGCAATCGGAGCTGCAATGGTTCCGAGAAATATTCGATCGCGCCGGTTGGCTGGCGGTCGAATTATTACGTGGCCCCGATGACACCGTGCAACTGGAAACCCTGCAACAACTCGGCAAACACTTCGGCATCCCCTTGGTCGCGGCGGGCGATGTGCACATGCATGTGCGCCGCCGCAAGCCGCTGCAAGATGTGCAGACGGCGATTCGCTTAGGCACACCCGTCGCCCAGTTGGGCCGGGCGCTTTATCCCAACAGCGAGCGCCACTTACGTGCCATCGGCCGCTTGGCGAAACTCTATCCGCCGGAGTTGATGCTCGAAACTTTGGCGATTGCCGAGCGCTGCAATTTTTCTCTCGATGAATTGCGTTATGAATATCCGGAAGAGTTGGTGCCTGCAGCTGATACGCCTATCGGCTATCTAAAAAGATTGAGCGAGGCGGGCGCGCAACAACGCTACCCCAACGGCGTTCCGGAAAACGTAAATAGCTTAATCAGCCACGAATTAAAACTCATCGAGGAGTTGGGCTACGAGCCCTATTTCCTGACGGTGCATGACATCGTTCGCTTCGCCCGCAGCCAAGGAATTCTCTGCCAAGGCCGCGGTTCCGCCGCCAATTCCGCCGTGTGTTATTGCTTGGGCATCACCGAAGTCGATCCCGGCCGCATGCAAGTATTGTTCGAGCGTTTCATTTCCAAAGAACGCAACGAACCGCCGGACATCGATGTGGATTTCGAGCATCAACGCCGCGAAGAAGTGATGCAGTATATCTATCAAAAATATGGTCGCGACCGCGCGGCGCTGACGGCGACGTTGATCACCTATCGCCCGCGCAGCGCCTTGCGCGATGTCGGCAAAGCGCTGGGGCTAACGCTCGATCAAGTGGATCGCCTGGCGAAATCCATGGCGTGGTGGGACGGCAAGCAAGTGAAAGCGGATCGCTTGCGCGAAGCGGGCTTCGCGCCGGACAACCCGGTGATTCAACAATTGCTGGAACTGACCCACGAGTTGATTGGCTTTCCGCGCCATTTGTCGCAACACACCGGCGGCTTCGTCATCGATAACCGCAAGCTTTCGCGCCTGGTGCCGATCGAGAACGCCGCGATGGCGGGGCGCACCGTCATTCAATGGGACAAGGACGATCTCGATGCGCTGGGTCTGCTCAAAATCGATGTGCTCGCCTTGGGCATGCTCTCCGCCATCCGCCGCTGCGTCGATTTGATCAACGGTTATCGTGGCTCCCGCTTAACCGTCGCCGACATTCCCGCCGAAGATCCCAAGGTATACGACATGCTGTGCCGCGCCGACAGCATCGGCGTGTTCCAAGTGGAATCGCGGGCGCAGATGGCGATGTTGCCGCGCTTGAAGCCGCGCTGCTATTACGATTTGGTGGTGGAAGTCGCCATCGTGCGGCCCGGCCCGATCCAGGGGAAAATGGTGCATCCTTACTTGCGCCGGCGCGAAGGAACAGAACCCGTGAGCTATCCATCGCCGGCCGTAGAACGAGTATTGGCGCGGACCTTGGGTGTGTCTATATTTCAAGAACAAGTCATGCAACTCGCCGTCGCCGCCGCTGGATTCACACCGGGAGAGGCCGATCAATTGCGCCGCGCCATGGCCGCGTGGCGGCGCAAGGGCGGGCTGGAACCGTTCCGCGACAAGCTCATCGCCGGCATGTTGGCGCGCGGTTATGCGCAAACATACGCCGAGCAAATCTACCAGCAGATCCAAGGCTTCGGCGAATATGGTTTTCCTGAATCTCATTCCGCGAGTTTTGCGCTATTGGTTTATCTTTCCGCTTGGCTCAAATGTCATGAGCCCGCCGCGTTTACTTGCGCGATGTTGAATAGTTATCCCTTGGGTTTTTATACGCCATCGCAATTAGTACAAGACGCGGTTCGTCACAACGTTATCGTGCACCCTGTTGACGTGCAACACAGTGAATGGGACTGCACGCTGGAGCCCTCGATCGATGGCGAACCCGCGCTGCGCTTAGGGTTGCGCATGGTGAAGGGTTTGAGCGAAGCGGCGGCGCTGCGTATTTGTTCTGCCAGTTCGGTAAGCCAATTTCGAGATGTTGACGATCTGTTAATCAAAGCCGATCTCAATCGCAAAGATCTAGCGTGCCTCGCGAAAGCCGACGCGCTCGCCTCGCTCGCCGGCCATCGCCGCAACGCGCTGTGGCATACCTTGGGCGTCGATCAACCCACGGCGCTGTTGATCAACGCCAGGCGCCCGGAGCCTCAACCCGATTTATTTCCACCGAGCGAAGGGCAGGACATCGTCGCCGACTATGCCCACACGGGCCTGACCTTGCGCCGCCATCCGCTCATCTTATTGCGCGCTACATTACAGGCAAAGAAAATTATCACCGCCACCGATCTCAAGCAAATACAACACGGACAACGCATTCGCACGGCGGGCATCGTCACCTGCCGCCAACGGCCCGGTACCGCTTCGGGCGTGACCTTCATCACCTTGGAAGATGAAACCGGTTACAGCAACATCGTCGTCTGGCGCGATCTCGCGGATAAGCAGCGCCGGGTGTTGCTGGCTTCGCGCCTCATGTGTGTCGATGGCATCGTCGAGCGCAAAGGCGAAGTGATTCACGTCATCGCGAAACGCTTGACCGATCACAGTAGGTTGCTGGGCAATTTAGTGATCGTGAGCAGGGATTTTCAGTGAGGATTCAGCCGCTTTCCCTCACTTGCAGTGCGCGCTCCGGCTTGTAAGCCTGAGCCGTTCAATGAGCACGACGCATACGTCGCGAAACCCTCATTTCACCTCTGACCCTCTCCCAGAGGGAGAGGGGATTGACCCCCTTCTCCCTCCCTTCGGCAGGCTCAGGGCAGGCCGGGAGAAGGGTGGGGACGGGGTGGCCTAGGGCCATGAGGGAAGGCCGTGCGATGTACTACGTAGCGATACCTATTTTTTCAGGTCCGAGAACTGCATCCGCAACACGTTCTTCTGCACCTTGCCCATGCTGTTACGTGGTAGCTCGTCGATAAAATGTACGCGCTTGGGTACTTTGAAATTCGCGAGCTGATTTTTCACTTTTGTAATCACATCCGCTTCGCTTAACGCCGCGCCATCTTTATTGCGCACGATCACCGCCGTGACCGCTTCGCCGAAATCCGGATGGGGCAGGCCGATGACGGCGGATTCGGCGACGCCGGGAATCTCGTCGATCAACAACTCGATTTCTTTCGGATAAACATTGAAACCGCCGCTGATGATGAGATCTTTCGCGCGGCCGACGATGCAGACGTAGCCATCGCGATCAATCGTGCCGATGTCGCCGGTCTTGAAGTAACCATCGCCGGTGAATTCCTCTTTGGTTTTTTCCGGCATGCGCCAATAGCCGGAAAAAACATTCGCCCCTTTAATCTCGATCACGCCCGTGTCGCCGCCGGCGATGCGCAGCGACACGCCCGGCAACGGCACGCCGACGGTGCCGCCGCGCCGCTCGCCTTCGTACCGGTTGGAGCAGATCATGCCCGCCTCTGACATGCCGTAGCGCTCGAGTAGGGTGTGGCCGGTGCGTGCGCGGAATTCGTTGAAGGTGTCGAGCAACAATGGCGCGGAGCCAGACACGAATAGGCGCATGGTCTTGCACGCGTCTCGAGTGAAGCTAGGCTCCGCGAGCAAGCGCGTGTAGAACGTCGGCACGCCCATCAGTAGGGTGGCGCGCGGCAAATCCGCAAGCACTGTGCGCGCATCAAATTTGCGATGGAAAATCAGCTTCGCGCCGCTCAACAAAATCGTATTGAGCGCGACGAACAACCCATGAATATGAAAAATCGGCAGCGCATGAATCAGCGTGTCCTCGGACGTGATGCGCCATGCGTCGCATAGCACTTGCGCATTGGACGTGAGATTAGCGTGCGTGACCATGGCGCCCTTGGAGCGGCCCGTCGTTCCCGATGTGTAGATGATGACGGCGAGGTCGTCGGGCTGCGACGGAACGGTCACGAATTGCGTTGGCGCAAACGCGGCGGCTTGCGAAAACGTGCCGCTGCCGGACTGATCCAGCGTGAATAAATTCGACACATTTGCCTCTTTGCACAGGCCTGAGTACCAGTCATGGTTTTGCGGCGAACAAATCGCGACCGCCGGTTGCGCATCGCCGAGAAAGTAGCGAATCTCGCCTTGCTGGTAGGCGTTGTTGAGTGGCAGATAACACAGCCCCGCGCGCAGGCAAGCGAGATAAACGAACACCGCTTGTGGCGATTTTTCCACCTGAACGGCGACGCGGTCGCCCTGCTGCAAGCCCAGGCCCGTCAGGAAATTTGCGTAACGAGCGGTTTCTCGTTCGACGTCGGCATAGGAAAAACTCTGGCCGGAATCGGAGTCGAGAAATATCCGGGTTGGCGTTTGCACAAAGCGCTGTGCGAAATAAGCATAGGTGTTCATGGAAGGCAGTCTTGGCGGAATCGATATTGGGATCTTAATGCAGCGGTCCGAAATTTCGCACCAGGCCAGGCTAGCCTGCCACCCGCTTGTCGATCAGATCCCGCAGCAGACTGAGTTGTTCCTGCTGAATTTTGATGAGATCGCTCCACTGGCTCTCGCGTAACAGATCCAATTTTTCATGGAGCAACATGATCTCCAGCTCGGCCTTCAAGTTGATTTCGTAATCATGTTCCGCGTTCATGCGGTCTTTTTCCGCTTGCCGGTTTTGCGACATCAATATGACAGGCGCCTGAATCGACGCCAGCATGGACAGAAACAAATTCAGCAAGATGTAAGGATAGGGATCAAATGCCTTACCAGGATGGGCGAGTATGAAGGAGTTCAGAACCACCCAAACGACTAAGGTCGCGAAGAAGATGAAGATGAATGTCCACGAGCCGCCAAATGCCGCCACCGCATCGGCGGCGCGCTGGCCCGGTGTGGTTGCGGTGAATTCGGTCGAGACATTTCGCGCAATGTGTTTGCGGCCCGACACATGGCGCGCTACTTTTTTCGCGGATTCATCCAATGATTCAAAGGGCGCGCCCAGCAGCCGTTCGGCAATGTGATTGATTTTTTGCATGATGTCTCCTGGCGATCAAATGGGGGGTACGACGGGTCTCATAGAGATGCCGAAATGAGTATAGCGGCATTGCTGGAAAGGCGCATGGATACTGGCTCCTAGTCAATGCCCTGCCACCAGGCAAGCTGGGGGAGGCTTGTGGCGCGGTCGGGTGGATCAAGCGTAGCGGACCCACCGATTTCTCAACGCGGTGGATCCGGCGCTACGCTGGTGGCAGCTTTTGAATTTATGCTACGCCTTGATCCACCCGACCTCAGTGCGTTACTGAGAATCTGAAGTTACGCCGCGACACAATGTCTGCGCTGCGCGCACGAACGGTTGCCTACGCTAATCACCGCGAAGCAATTCGTTGATACTGGTCTTCGCCCGCGTCTTGGCGTCGACTTGCTTGACGATGACAGCGCAATACAGACTGTATTTACCGTCGGCGGATGGCAGGTTTCCCGACACGACAACGGAGCCCGGCGGAATTTTTCCGTAGGTCACTTCGCCGGTTTCACGGTGATAAATTTTAGTGCTTTGGCCGAGGTACACGCCCATGGAAATTACCGAGCCTTCGCCGACGATGACGCCTTCCACCACTTCCGAGCGCGCGCCGATGAAGCAGTTATCTTCGATGATGGTGGGGTTGGCCTGCACCGGTTCCAACACGCCGCCGATGCCGACGCCGCCGGAGAGGTGCACGTTTTTGCCGATCTGGGCGCATGAACCCACGGTCGCCCAAGTGTCGACCATGGTGCCTTCATCCACATAGGCGCCGATGTTGACGTAGGAGGGCATGAGCACGGCGTTCTTGGCGATGAACGAGCCTTTGCGCGCGACCGCCGGCGGCACGACGCGGTAGCCGCCATTCTGAAAATCCTGCGCGGAATAATTCGCGAACTTCGATTCGACCTTGTCGTAATAATGGGTGTAGCCGCCTTGCATGATGTCGTTGTCTTTCAAACGGAACGACAACAGCACGGCTTTTTTGATCCACTGGTGTGTGACCCATTCGCCGTTGATTTTTTCCGCGACGCGGATCGCGCCGCTATCGAGGCTATTCAGCGTTTCAGCGACGGCGTTTTTGACATCCGTTGGCGCGGACGCCGGTGAAAACTCAGCGCGACGCTCGAACGCGGCGTCGATGACTTGTTGCAAACTCATGGTTATCCCCTACAGCGATTCAACAAAATTGGCGATTCGATGGGCGGCTTCAACGCATTCGTTTAGCGGTGCGACCAGCGCCAGGCGCACGTAGTTTTCTCCTGGGTTCACGCCGTGGGCCGTACGGCCGAGATAACTGCCTGGCAGGACGGTGACGTTCTGTTCCTCGTGCAAACGCCGGGCGAATTCGGTGTCGGCGATCGGCGTCTTGACCCAGAAATAAAACGCTGCATCCGGCATCGTCAACGGCAACACGGGATTCACGATGTCGTAGAATGCGCGGAATTTTTCCCGGTACAAGCGGCGGTTCTCGATCACATGGGCTTCGTCTTTCCACGCCACTTCGCTCGCCGCCTGCACGGCGGGATTCATCGCGCTGCCGTGGTAGGTGCGATAGAGCGCGAACTGCTTCAAGATCGCCGCATCACCGACGGCATAGCCGGAACGCATTCCCGGCACATTGGAGCGTTTCGACAAACTGCCCATGGCGACGAGCCGGGCATGGCCGCTGACGCCAAGTTGTTGTGCAGCTTCCAGGGCCCCTAACGGCGGGTTGGCATTGTCGAGATAGATTTCCGAATAGCATTCGTCGGCGACGATGATAAAACCATATTGCGCGGAACGATTGAACAACTGCTCCCATTCTTCGATGGCCATGACTTTACCCGTCGGGTTCGACGGCGAACAGGTGTAAACCAGTTGGGTGCATTCCCACACCTCGTTCGGCACGGCGGTGGCGTCGAAACGAAAATTATCGGCGGCGACAGTATTGATGAAATAGGGCATGGCGCCGGCGAGCAATGCGGCGCCTTCATAGATCTGATAAAAAGGATTCGGGCAAATCACCGTGGCGCCCGGCTTGGTCCGATCGATGACCGCTTGCGCCAGGGCGAAAATCGCCTCGCGGCTCCCGAGCGTGGGAATCACTTGAGTGTTCGGATCGAGGTGATCCAGGCTGTAACGCCGTTCCAGCCAGGCCGCGATGGCGGTGCGCAGGGATTCGTTGCCCAGGGTGATGGGATAGCGCGCGAGGCCCGACAGGTTATCGGCCAGCGCATCGCAGATGAACGGCGGCGCGGGATGCTTGGGTTCGCCGATGGATAGCAGAATCGGCGCGAAGTCGGCGTTGACTTTGGTGTCCTTAAACAGGCCACGGAGTTTTTCAAAAGGGTAGGGCTGTAAGAGAGCGAGATCGGGATTCATGTTGTTGCACCGTAGCGTTTCATACGGTGTCGTAGCGAGTTGTTGTTGTTTTGAGTGTTAAGATGCCCGGCAAGTTCCGCCGTCAAAATTCAAGGCCGTATTATATTCCAGATGCCAAATCAACCAAACAACTATTTTCCGCCGGCGGCGCTGCTGGTGGGTACGGTGATTTGGGGCACGATCTGGTATCCCTACCGGCTGCTAAACGAGCA
>JAYTGZ010000367.1:0-6744 GCA_043733025.1 Pseudomonadota bacterium
AATGTTCTCCAGCCCCTTGAAGTGTTGCAGAATATTGAACTCCATGTGTGCTTCCTCCAAAATTTGCGAATTTCAATGGCGACCCACAATCTACCGCACCAGGCGCCTCCTTACTGGCCATTTAAGTTGAAGTGCGAGTTAAAGTTATACCTTTGCAATTGCCGTGTCAACGAATAGCCTTGCCCAATGCGCTCAATCGCGAAATATTTTCCAATCGTAAGATGAGGCTGGCGATTGACGATTCGCCGGCTTGGCGATAGATTGAGGGTTGGTGAAAAAGGGCGTTTAAAATCCCTATTCGCGGGCATGGAGAAAGCGAATTAGTATTACAGAATTGACGGTAGCAACATTTGCATGCAAAGTGCGTAGTGAATAACCGCTGCGGGAAAAATCCAAAAATGAAATTAGTAGAGGTAATTCAAGGGGATTGTAGAAAAGTGCTAGGGCGCATGCCCTCCAACAGCATTGACCTCATCGTCACGTCGCCACCCTACGCAGATCAACGCAACAGCACCTATGGAGGGATTTCACCCGACCATTATGTCGATTGGTTCTTGCCTATCGGTAAAGAGTTGTTGCGGGTATTGAAGCCTGATGGCACTTTCGTACTCAACATCAAAGAGCGAGTGGTGGACGGGGAGCGACATACTTACGTGCTAGAACTTATCCTGGCACTGCGCAAACAGGGCTGGCTATGGACCGAGGAGTTTTGCTGGCACAAGAAGAACTCATATCCCGGAAAATGGCCGAATCGCTTTCGCGACTCATGGGAACGGCTACTTCAGTTCAACAAGAGCCGGCGATTCAAAATGTTTCAAGACGCGGTTATGGTGCCGACGGGTGATTGGGCCAAGACTCGCCTTAAAAATCTCAGTGAAACCGACCGCGTGCGAGATGAGTCCAAAGTTGGCAGCGGCTTTGGCAAAAAAATCGAGAACTGGATTAGTCGCGACAAAGCCTACCCCAACAATGTATTGCACATGGCAACCGAGTGCGGCAACCGGGGCCACAGTGCGGCGTTTCCGGAGGCGCTACCGGATTGGTTCATTAAGCTATTCACCAAGCCGGGAGACACCGTGCTGGATCCATTTGCTGGTTCCGGCACCACGCTGCGGGTTGCACATCGATTGCATCGTAACGCCATTGGCATCGAGATTGTCCCCGAATACATCCGGGTAATGAACGATCAACTGGATACGCGACAGCTCGTGCTGCTGGAGCCCAAAGCCAAATATGAGGTGACACGCCGGCGTAAGAAAATTGCCGTCAACTCAAGCACCAAGACAACTCGCACAAAAACGTCCGCCTATGTGGCCGATTGATTTACGTCTGGTCAAGACTTTCATCGCAGAGCATATTGGTCCGGATTTTCACGAAAAGAAGCTGACCAAGCTGAAAACGTTGACGCTCGACACGATCCTTAAGCGCAAGAATCCTTACCTGTTCAAAGCCAAAGGTGCGGTAACCGCTAACGATCTGATTGAAGCGGTGCTCGATGCAACCGTATCTTCCGGAGAAGAGACGATTTTCGGTAACTTCCTTGAGAAAATTGCGATCTTCGTCTGCAAAGAAGCATATGACGGCAAGAAATCATCCACCACCGGCCTTGATCTCGAATTTCAGCACGACGGACGCTACTACATCGTCACCATAAAGTCCGGCCCGAACTGGGGCAATTCGGACCAGATCAAAAAGATGCAGTCCAACTTTACCAAGGCAAAGAAAACGCTGCGCACATCCGGCGGAATTGGCAAGGCAGAAATTGTTGCTATTGAAGGTTGCTGCTATGGCAGAGACGACTCCCCAGAAAAAGGCGACTATCAAAAACTCTGTGGACAGCGATTCTGGAAGTTAATGTCTGGACGCAACGAGTTGTATCGCGAACTGATTGAGCCACTGGGCGCCAGCGCAACAGAGCGAAATGCAACGCTGGTGGAGATACGCGCACAAAAACTCAATCTCTTTACGAAAGAGTTTATCGACAAGTTTTGTGACGAAGGCTTGATTAATTGGGACAAACTCATTCGTTACAATTCCAGTGCAAAGGCCTAACTGTCACCGCCCCAAGCCCGTAGGGCGGAAAAGCGTAGCGCCTTCCGCCGTATGCAGCGGTTCAATCGCGTTCACCGACAATCAATTCCGCCCGCCTGTCAGAAGCCCAATCAATCGGTTAAATACCGTGGTCAACAAACCGCGAAAAGGTGGAATAAGGGCAGTCACGCACTCTCGCGACATGCCCATGTTTCACCGGATTAAAATGAACAGAGTCGACATGATGGGCGTAGTCCAATTCGTCGCGAATCGTGTGCTCCCAATAGCGTCGTTGCCAAATGCCCCTTTCGCCTTTGGCTAGGCGCACGGCGGACAAACGCTCCGTTCTTGGCATCGATTTCGCAAATGTGATCTTGATTGCTTTCCACCGGGATGGATAATCAACGTCGGCCGGCGGTAATGTCCAGATACAATGCATGTGATCAGGCAACACGACCCGGCAATCGATATGAAACGGTCGCGCGGCACGAACCTTACGCACAGCCGCGCGCAATGCTTTGATCTCGTCGACGAGCAACCGAGTCTTGCGTTCCAGCAGATTAACGGTGAAGAAATACGTTCCACCCGGAATGCGATGGCGACGGTAATCGGGCATAGACGAATTCTACCCGAGCCGATGTCAGCATACGGCGGAAGGCGCTGCTAGTGGCAGCAAGTGTAGTTATGCCACGCTTTTCCGCCCTACGGGTGCTCGATCGCTTCGCGCAATGTGGCGCGCACCGCTGGATGCGTCAAGATGGGCTGACGCAAATGCGTGTTGACGGTGAAGAAGTACGTGGCCCCGCCTGCTTTCGAACGGCGATATCGTGACATCAATACATCATGCTCGTCGCATCGGGCAATCGTCAATCCGCGTGCGCGGTGCGCACCCTAAGCGATGTCGCCACGAACCGCATGGGGATTGCCTCGTGGCATGGGCAATCGCAAGTCACGGTGACAAATTCCCAACGTTCCCATTTCGCTTTGCCCGATAACCATCGGATCGGAAAAGTTTTTATTGAGATTTTTTCGGTCGGGGTTACAATGTCGATCACGCCAACCGCGATATCGAGTATGAAACAACTCAAATACGTTGTTATTATGTGGGGGCTTTTTGTTTGCCTCGCTGCTCGCGCCGAATTGACCATTGAGATCAGTGTTCAAGGGGCAAAACAGATTCCTATCGCGATTCTGCCGTTTACCGGGCAGAACCCAAATCAGCAAAGTATCAGCAAGATCGTCGCCGCTGACTTGACCCGAACGGGTCTATTTAAACTGGTCGATCCCGCGGGCCTGCAGCCCGATTTGAAGCGGCCCCAGGATGTGGCGTTCGCCGATTGGCGTGGCCGAGGCGCCGACGCCATGGTGATCGGCACGGTGGAGCCCGGCGCGTCGGGAAAGCTGCAGGTGCGTTTTCATTTGCTCGACGTGGCGAAGCAAGCTCATCTCACCTCGCTCGACTATTCCATCGTCGTGGCGCAAATTCGCCCGACCGCACACAAAATCGCCGACGTGATTTACGAAAAGCTGCTGGGTGAACCGGGTGCATTCAATACCAAGATTACCTATGTGGTGAAGCAAACCTCGAGCTTTCTGCTCAAAGTGGCCGACGCCGACGGCTTCAACGAACAAACCGTGTTGGCATCGACGGAGCCGGTGATTTCGCCAAGCTGGTCGCCGGACGGAAACCGCATCGCCTATGTTTCATTTGAGCAGAAAAAACCCATTGTGATGGTGCAGTCCCTCGCCACCGGCGCGCGCAACGTGGTGGCTTCGTTTCGAGGCAACAACAGTGCACCGGCGTGGTCGCCGGACGGCAAGACTCTCGCCGTGACGTTGACCAAGGACGGCGGATCTCAGTTGTACTTGATTAACGCCGACGGCAGCGGTTCTCCGACGCGGCTTACCAGCAGCAGCGGTATCGATACGGAACCGGCGTATTCCCCGGACGGGAAATATATTGTGTTTACTTCCGACCGCGGCGGCAGCCCGCAGGTTTATCGAACTTCGGTGTCGGGGGGAAACATTCAGCGCATGACGTTCAGCGGCGCCTACAACGTTTCGCCGCACTATAGTCCGGACGGCAAGAACTTGATCTACATCCAGCGTAACGGCGGGCAGTATCGGGTTGTTATGCAAGAGCTGGAAACGGGACAAATTCAGGTGTTGACCGATACGGCTCTCGACGAATCGCCGAGTTTCGCGCCGAACGGCCGTACGATTTTGTATGCGACCAACGATAAGGGCCGCGGCTTGCTGGCCACCGTGTCCAACGACGGCCGCATTAAACAACGCCTTACCTCGCAGGCCGGTGATATTCGCGAACCGTCCTGGGGGCCGATGTTGAAATAAGCTGACCGAATTAAACATTCATTTTTTCGTATAAGGAAACGCAATGAGAAAAATCCTGCTGATGCTGTTGATCGCCCTGTCCGTTGTTGCATGTGCCACGCGTAAACCGGCGCCCATTAGCGACGCCAATAGAGCCAAAGTGGAGGAAAAGAGCATCGGCGCTGATGCGTCCGGCGCCGGCGGCCAATCGGGCGCGGGTGGCCAGGATGCCCAGGGCGCCCAGGGTGCCGGAACCAATGGCGCCCGTAGTGATGGTCGCAACGGTGCTGGCGCCAACGACGGCAGCGATAGGGGTGCCGATGGCGGCGGCGCAGCGGGCGCAGGCGGAGCGGGTGGGGTATTGCCTCCGCGCGATGCGGCGGGTATGTTGGCCCAGCGCAGCGTTTATTTCGAATACGATAATTTTTCCGTCAAAGAAGAGTACAAGCCCCTTATCCAGGCCCACGCGAAATTTCTGGTGGAAAATTCCGCTGGCAAAGTCTATCTGCAAGGCCACACCGACGAGCGCGGAAGCCGCGAGTACAACCTGGCGCTCGGGCAAAAACGCGCCGATGCAGTACGCCGCATCATGACGGTGCTGGGTGTCAGAGATAATCAAATCGAGAGCGTAAGCTACGGCGAAGAGAAACCCAAAAACCCCGGCCATGACGAGAACGCCATGGCACAAAATCGCCGCGCCGATATCGTTTACCAAGGCGAGTGAGTGCCATGAACCGCTCGTGGATGCTGGGGCTCATGTTACTGGGCGCGCAGCAAGCGAGTGTCGCCGCGCTGTTCGGTGAAGACGTCGACAACCAGGCGCGTCAGGATGTCGCCGATGTCAAAAGCGAGGTAGAGAAGCAGAATCGCAACATCGATAAGCGCATCAACTCCCTTGAGCTGGGCATTAAGAATCTCGGACTGGTCGAGATGGTCAATCAGATCGAACAGTTCAAGGACGAGATCGGCAAACTGCGTGGACAAATCGAACTGCAGAACAATCAGATCGAGACCACGCAAAAACGCCAGCGCGAGTTGTATCTCGATCTTGACACCCGCTTGCGGTCGCTGGAGAAATTGCCCGGTACGGCAAGTTCGGCCAGCGATAGTACGCACGCGAGCGATGTGAAGCCCGAGAGTCCGCCGGCAGACGCGGCTGCAAAGGAAGAACCCAAACCGGCGCTGACCATGACGCCGCCGGCGCCACAGCCTTCGGCATCGCCGCCTACTGCCTTGCTCACACCGAAACCGTCGACACCACCGAAACCCACGGTGGCTGCCACGCCTAGGCCACCATCGACCACCGAGGCCGGGGGCGATATCAAGTCCTATGAAGATGCCCACAAGACTTTCCGCTCGGGCAACTATCAAGGCGCGGTCAACGCATTCCGAGGTTTTATTGAGCAGTATCCGAGTAGCATGTTGGCGTCCAATGCACAATATTGGATTGGCATCAGTTTTTATAATTTGAAGGATCTGAAGGCTGCACTGGGCAGCCATCAGCAATTGCTCAAGCGCTATCCCGATTCCCCCAAGGTACCGGACTCTATGCTCAATATCGCAACCATCCAAAGCGATCTGACCGACAGCGCCGCCGCACGCGTTACCCTCGAAGATATCGTCGCGAAATATCCCAGTTCCGAAGCGGCGACGAAAGCCCGCAGCCGCCTGGCCAAGCGCCCGTAGCGCAGTCCTATGTTCGAACGAATGCGCGAACTCAAAAGTCCCGCCTCATTTGATGGGATTGCTGAAGGGCAAGGATGTTTTGGTCGGCGTGATCGATGTCGCATCCGATGAAGTCGAAACCGCCGAGCAAGTCGCCGCGACCATAGGCGAAGCGCTGAAATATGTTCCCAAGCAGCACCTGTTTCCCTGCACCAATTGCGGCATGGTGCCCATGGAGCGCGGCATCGCCGAACGCAAACTCAAAGCGCTGGCCGATGGCGCGGCGTTGGCACGCACGCTCTACAAGTAATCTCTCAGTCGTCGTAGGTGTAGGTCATTCAGTCCCTGACCGATAAGCCTCCCCATCCCACTCGGCCTATTGTCTTTACATTATTTTAATGCTTACCCATCGGGAATCGTCATGAATCGTCCCTTTGCCGCCGGGTGTGAAGCCGGTCCCCGACATGGCCGCTGGCGTATATAAACCTAGAAACGGCAGTTGACCGCTTTTTCCCCCGCGCTGCGCCGCATGGATATTAAGGGGCAGCGCATCGTGCTCACTCACCCAATGGGTGAACCGCGCTACGCACCCGATTGCACGATTGCCGAACCGTCTGGCGGTGTTGCTCCTCCTTGCAGGGGACGGCCCTGCCGCGTCGTCGCGCCTAGCCAGACGGCTCGGCAATCGCACACTCGGATGCGTTCAACTGCCGTTTC
>JAYTGZ010000368.1:0-2119 GCA_043733025.1 Pseudomonadota bacterium
CGGCGAGATTCACAACTACCGCGACGCAGTTGCAATGGCACATGCCACGGGAGCCTTCGTCACCATCGCCGCGGACCTGTTGAGTCTCACCCTCCTCACGCCGCCAGGAGAGTTTGGCGCCGACATCGCTGTCGGCGCCACCCAGCGCTTTGGCATGCCACTCGGTTACGGCGGCCCGCACGCCGCTTACATGGCCACTAAGCGCGCGTTCGCGCGGGCCATGCCGGGCCGGTTGGTGGGTGTGTCTATCGATAGCCGTGGCAACCCCGCGTATCGCCTAGCACTACAGACCCGCGAGCAGCACATCCGTCGCGAGAAAGCCACCAGCAACATCTGCACCGCCCAAGTGCTGCCAGCGGTCATCGCCAGCATGTACGCCGTGTACCATGGCGCGGCGGGACTCAAGACCATCGCCGAGCGCATCCACCGTTTAACCGCCGTGCTCGCCGAAGGCCTGCGCAGGCTGGATTGCGAAGTTAGGACTGAGTATTTCTTCGATACTATTATCCTTGCGACTGGGACACATACACGAGCGATTCATGCCGCCGCCCTCGGCAGCCAAATCAACCTGCGTCACGTGGATGACTCAACAGTAGGCATTTCGCTGGACGAAACCACGACGCGGGCTGATATCGAGGCACTGTGGAAAATATTCTCGGCGAAAAAAGATCTCGACTTTACGTTGACTGAATTCGAGCCTAATGTGAGGAACCAAATCCCTTCTGCCCTAAGCCGCACCACGCCCTACCTGGCCCATCCGGTTTTCCACAACCATCGTTCCGAGACAGGAATGTTGCGTTACATGCGTTCCTTGGCGGACAAAGACATTGCGCTCGATCGCACCATGATTCCGCTCGGATCTTGCACCATGAAGTTGAACGCCACCACCGAGATGATGCCCATCACCTGGGAGGCGTTCAGTGGCATGCATCCGTTCGCGCCGCGCAATCAGGCACAGGGTTACCAGCAACTCATCCGCGAGTTGGAAGCAATGCTGTGCGCGATCACCGGGTTCGATGCCGTGTCGCTGCAACCCAATGCGGGCGCCCAGGGTGAATATGCTGGCTTACTTGCCATCCGCGCCTTTCACGCCCAACGCGGCGAACCCCAGCGCAACATCTGTCTTATCCCGAGTTCCGCCCATGGCACCAATCCCGCATCGGCGCACATGGCGGGTCTTGATGTCGTTGTCGTCGCCTGCGACGAGGCGGGTAACGTCGATGTCACCGATCTCAAGGCCAAGGCGGAACGGTACAGCGCAAATCTCGCCGCGCTGATGATCACCTATCCTTCGACCCACGGCGTGTTCGAAACGGCGATCCAAGAGATTTGCGCTGTCATCCACCATCACGGCGGCCAGGTTTATATCGACGGCGCCAACATGAACGCGCTGGTCGGACTAGCCCTGCCAGGAAAATTCGGCGGCGACGTGTGTCACCTGAATTTACACAAAACATTTTGCATCCCCCACGGCGGCGGCGGTCCCGGCGTCGGGCCTATTGCCGTAGGGGCGCATTTGGCGCCATTTTTACCCGCATTGGCCGTGATCGGTGACCAGCCCAGTGTTGTCGGCCCTGTGTCCGCCGCGCCGTGGGGTAGCGCCGGTGTGCTCCCGATCAGTTACGCCTATATCGCATTGATGGGCGCCGAGGGTTTGTTGCAAGCCACGCGCGTGGCCATCCTCAATGCCAACTACATCGCGCACCGCCTGGCGCCCCATTTTCCGATTTTGTATGCAGACGCCAACGGCATGGTTGCCCACGAATGCATCATCGATCTGCGGCCGCTGAAAGAAGCTACGGGTGTCACGGTCGAGGATGTCGCGAAACGTCTTATCGACTATGGCTTCCACGCGCCGACCATGTCCTTCCCGGTGCCTGGCACGCTGATGATCGAGCCGACCGAAAGCGAATCGAAAGGGGAGCTGGATCGCTTTTGTGACGCCATGATTCACATCCGCGAGGAGATTCGCGCCATCGAAACCGGCACGATGGACGCCGACGACAATCCGCTCAAGAATGCGCCGCATACGGCAGCGGAACTGGCGGCCGAGCCGTGGCCACATTCCTATTCCCGCACGCAAGCCGCGTTCCCCGTCAAGTCGCTAGTTGCGAACAAA
>JAYTGZ010000369.1:0-3371 GCA_043733025.1 Pseudomonadota bacterium
GCCTGGGCGATTTCTTTCCCGTTTAAACGGTACGAACCGGCGCTCGCGTATTCTAACAAGCCGATGATATTGAGCAGCGTGCTCTTGCCCGAACCGGAAGGCCCGATCAGCGCGGCGAACTCGCCGGACTGCAAAGTCAGGTTCACGCCATGTAGCACTTCCTGCTCGACCGGCGTGCTTTTGTTGTAGGTTTTGCGAATCCCTTGCAGTTCGATGATCGGCGAGATCATGGTCGACTACACGCGAATTGCCTGCGCCGGATCGAGCGCGGCGGCACGGCGCGCGGGAACTACCGCTGATAGCAATCCGAACACCAGCGCGATACCAACGGCGGTTGCGTACAATTCCAACGAGAATTGCAGCTTGAGGAACGCCGAGCCATCGGGCGCTTTCAGCACGCGGCTGATGAGCACCATGAGCGCTGTGCCGAATGCGCTGCCGAAAATCGCGCCGATTACGCCGATGACCGCGCCCTGCAGCAAGAACGCCCGCAAGATCGCGCCGCGCGAAGCGCCCATGGCGCGCAGAATGCCGATCTCCTTCTGTTTTTGCACCACCGATACCACCAGCACGCTGGTGATGCCGACGGCGACGATGATAGCGACGAAGATGCGGATGAGCCGCGTCATGAAGGTCTGATTCGAGATCGCAACAAATAGTTGGTTGTTGGATTCGATCCAACTCTCCACTTTTTGGTCGGTGCGCTGACGCAGTGTCGCGGCGACCGCGTTAGCGCTGAAAACGTCCTCGATCGCGATATCGAGGTTTGAGGCGCCGCCGGCCAAGTCGAGCAATGTCTGTCCGGTGCGAAAATTCACGTACACGTTGCGCCGATTGGCGTCGCGGCTGCCGAGATCGAACAACCCGCGCACCGTGAACGCATCGCCTTGATTGTGCACGGTTTGAATGCGGATCTTGTCGCCCAGGCCCGCGCCGAGATCTTTCGCGAGCTCCGTTCCAATCACAGCGTCGCCAGCGTTGAGGAGCAGCTTACCGGCGACAATCTTTTCGTCAAGCTTGGTCACGCGCACGTAGGGCTCGGGCTCGATCCCCAGCAGCGTGATCGCTTTGTCGGCCTCGCCTCGCAGCGCAAGCGCCGAACCCGAGACGGTGGGCGAAATCGCGACGATGCCTGGTGTGGCGGCCAGGTCAGTGGCGAGGCGCTGCCATTGATCGACCGAACGCAGGCGCTGCGCGCGGGCTTGGGGGTTCGCGGCCACGACCAGATTCGGCGCCGCCGACAATTGCGTGCGGTTCACTTCATCCGGCGGTCTTACGGCGATATGCGCTTGCGCACCCAAGGTACGCCGGATCAGATCGCGCTGCAGGCTGTCGATGATGCCGGTAATGAGCACGATCAGTCCGACGCCGATGGTTGCGGCGCCGATGATAAGCGCAGTCTGGGTGCGACCTTCGCGCAAAAAGCGCAGCGCCACTGTCCATTCGAACTTCATCATCGCGTAGGCTTCGTCACGCGCTCGCCATCGACAACCTCGGCGCGCACCCGCGTGCCCGGCACAATCGCGGCGTTGACGATCACTCGTTCGCCCGCTTGCAGGCCGTTGACGATCTCGACCTTGCCGCCACCCTTGAGTCCTAGCTTGACCGCACGGGCGACAGCTTTGCTAGCGTCGATGATGAGTACGCTTGCTCCGCCGTTGGCGGCCCCACGAACGGCATCGAGCGGGACGACCAGAGCGTGATCTTTGCGCGCGCCCATGATTTCTACCGACAGCGTCATGTCGGCGCGCAGATGCGCCGGTGGCTCGGGCACGCGTAAGCGGGCTTCCACGGCGCCGCGCTGCACGTCGACGCTGGGCGCGACGTAATACACCTCAGCTTTGAATTTGGCTTCAGGAAACGCGTCAGCCGACGCGAGTGCATTGTCGCCGACCTTGATGTAAGGCATGTTCTTCTCGTCGATCTGCGCGCTGATGCGCGTCTCGCCAGCGGTGGCAAGCGTCAACAGTGTCTTGCCGGGCTGCACCACATCGCCCGCCTCCGCCGTGCGCGTCAAGATTATCCCCGGCGTGTCGGCGCGAATCGTGGTTTGCGCCAGCTTGGCCGCAGCCAACTCGCGTGCGGCGATCGCTTCCCCCAATTTCGAAATCGCTTCGCGTGCCTGCACGCCGCCTTGCGCTTGCGATTGCATTTGTGTGCGCGCGGACTCGTACTGGCTCTTCGCAACGCGATAAACGCGTGCGACTTCATCGAATTTGGATTGGCCGATGAAACCGCTGGCGCGCAGTTCGCGATGACGCTTGAGTTCCGCTTCATTCCATTCCAGCGTGGCTTTCGCTTGCGTGACCGACTCCGCCGCGGTGGCGAGTCCCAACTCGGAGACGTTCGCCACACGTGTTCGCGCGCTCTGCTCGCCCGCTTCCGCTTGCTTGAGCGAGGCCGAAAGCTCGCTGCGATCCAGTTCGATCAGCGTTTGACCGGTTTCGACTTTATCGCCTTCGAGCACGCCAACCTTGATTACGCGCCCCGTGATGACGCTGCCGATTTGCACGCGCGCTGGGCTCATGACACGGCCCGTCGCGACCACGGTTTGCACCAGCGGTTGCGCGCGCACTTGCACTACGTCAACGTCCACACCGCGCAAGCGCATGACGGCGAGTACGAGGGCCGCGGTCACCGCGATCGCGATCAAACTGATCAATAATTTATGTCGTGCGAGTAACGGGATCATCGGAGCTCTCGCTTTCGGCTTGCAAGTCTTCGCGCGTGTCGCTCAACACATTCACATCGACGGCGCAAAAGTCACCCGGGCTTTCTGCGTGAAATCCCCTCGCTTCGGTGTCACTGGATTTGGCGATTCGCAAGGTTTGTGTCACGGAATTTTCAGGTAGCGCTGAACGGTCGGTCCGCATCGTCTTGAACATTATCTCCCTATTAACGAAATAACAGCGCAATAAGACTATCGCACTTCCCGGGGTGGCGATTAACGCGGGTCAAGCAAGTTGGGGGAAATGGGAGTAAAAGTTTTGGGCACGTCGAGCGAAGAAAAAAACAGAAGCTGCAATTCTTGGGTGCGGCAGATGATATCGTTGCGATTGAGTTCAAGGCTGCGCATATCCATCGGGATGAGCGATTCCAACCCACGGGCCGCGTACGATGGCTAGGGCTGCGTTGGAGGATAAATCGCGGTTATTCATGAGCTATCCGGCTGCAACGGGCTTCGCGATCGTATGGGAATCTCGAGAGCCAACGGCTGCTCTGGCGGGATGCAGGTGGCAAAAAGCAATTCCAGATCAAAGAAATCCAATTTTCGCAAGTTTGACTCATATCAATAAGCGTTTCGCGAAAACATCATATCGTTCGTCGGTGCCAACGAACCCAAAAACTGGAGTTGACCATGTATAAGCGCA
>JAYTGZ010000370.1:0-3685 GCA_043733025.1 Pseudomonadota bacterium
GTAACGCGTCCATTTCCGCTTCGCTGGTGCGAGAACCGCTCGCCAACAAAAAAGAATAGTCCGGCATCAGCGCCGCCGCGCCGATTGCCCCATCCAACATTTCGCGGCCGACGTTGCCGCCGCCTTGGCTGACCAGAATCTGTTTTTTGCGAGCGGGCCGGGATGTGGGTGTCGGCGGACTGATGTAGCCCGTGTAGCAGAGTCGATCTTCGATCTCATGGGCCAGGGAAAAGGTTTCGTCAAACCGAACGATTTCAGGATCACCGCGAATAAACACGGTGTGTATGTATTTCCTCACCGACTCCACCATGCGGCGTTCTTTCTCAATAGCGCGCGGCACTAAAACGTCGCGCACCGAGGTGAAGATCGGAACCGGGCCACGGTTTTCACGAACGGTTCGAAACAGATCAAGAATCTCGCGCTTGAAACGCCGGCGCCCAAAGGGATAGAACTCTACTACGATGGCATGGTAGGGCCAGCGTAGAAAGCTTGTAGTTGCTTCCCTGCGCGCGCTCCAAATTTCATCGATGCCGCTTTGCGCTTCGGGATCGAAGAAGCCGCCCGTTTCGTGGTCATGCAACAGCGTCGGTAGACGCAAATTACGGAATCTTGGGTGTTCCAATGCCGCACCCGTACCGATTCCGCCCTGAATCAAATCGACCTCGGCATGCTGTAACAGTTCGCTGATGATGTGCAAACTACAGGCTAGGTGGCCAATTCCGACCAGGCTTTGGCAGTAGTACAGGATCTTTTTTGTATTCCGCTCAAGCATAGCGCCTCCGTGTTTATGGAGCTAATGTAGTGTCCCTTAAATAATTTTACAGACTTTCCACTGATTACTATGATCTCACTCATGCCGAACACAAGCGTGGCGATCAAGTTGCAACCGGCTGCTTGGACGGCGAGTTTCCCCCCGGAGCGAACAAAGTGGCACACAAACCTGGGATGCTTCTTCAGCCGGAGAAAGCGATTCGGCGCGGCAGCTTCGTGAGCGTGCCGGATTTAAAAGCGGCGATCGAGGAATTTATGCGTGCCTGGAACCCAAATCCCAAACCCTTCATCTCGACACCTAAACAATTAATTCAGCCACACCGCTAAGGTCGGCTCAATCGCAGATTTAGGTTCACCATTTCGATCGGCGCTAGCCCTTCGCCACCGGCCGCGCCGGATCGGCGCACCATTCGCTCCAGGAGCCGGGATAGAGTTTCGAGCCGCTGCGGCCGGCGATTTCCATGGCAAGGAGATTGTGGCAGGCGGTGACGCCGGAGCCGCATTGGTTGATCACTTGGCCAGGCGGTTTTTCTGCGAGTAATTCGTTGAATTCTTGTTTCAGCGTCGCTGCGGTTTTGAATGTGCCGTCGGCGTTGAGATTAGCCTTGAACACGCGATTCAAGGCGCCGGGGATGTGTCCGGCAACGGGATCGATCGGTTCCGTATCCCCGCGATAGCGTTCAGGCGCGCGCGCGTCGACGACAATGGCCTTCGGTTTCTGGAGGTTGGCCATGACGAAATCGGCGTCCACTGTCATGCCATCTTTTTGCATCGCGACGAAGGTCGTTGGACTTGCCGTTGGTAAGGTGCGATCGACTGCGCGGCCTTCTGCCAGCCATTTGTTGATGCCGCCGTCCAATACCACGACTTGGTCGTGGCCGAGCCAGCGCAGCAGCCACCACAGCCGCGCCGCGTAGGGCGCGCCGGCATCGTCGTAGGCGATAACTTGCTTGCTGCCATCGATGCCGATACTGCCCATTTTATTGGCGAAGGCGTCGATGTCCGGCAATGGATGGCGGCCGTTCGTGCCGGTTTTTTTTCCTGACAAAGTTTCATCCAGATGCAGAAAATGTGCGCCGGGAATATGGCCTTCGGCGTAGGCGCGGCGGCCTTTTTCGGGGTCCGTCAGATCGTGCCGGCAATCGCAAATAACGATATTGGTATCACCTAGGCGGTCAGCGAGTTCTTGAGTCGAAACGAGTAATGCGGACATGAATTATCTCTCGAGTGAAGTTGGCCGTCATTCTAGACTATCGCCGCGGGACGAAGCGTTTCGATGATATTTTATTGCCATGCCTGGGCGCCTTATTCAGCTTGATCGCTGGCATGGCATGCCCTGAGATCCAATGGCCCGAGGCCACCCCGTATGCATGCGGGTTACAGGGCAATGTTATTTTTGATCGATCGTGTTGGTCGGATCCCACGGTTCTTCGTTTGGTTCCTCGAAACGGCGACGGCATGCGGTGACAAAAAACTGCGTCGGCCCATCGTTCGGCCAGCGCTGAGAGAGTTTCGCGAGCCGCTCGGCGGCCTCGTTTAATTTTCCGTCGCGGTACGCGGCCAACGCGGCAGCGAAGTCGGCGTAGTTCGGTTCGATCGATAACGCTGAATCTGTGCTCACCAACTCGACGATGTCGAGCTGCTGGGATTTTCCCGCCAGTTGAAAGCGGCCCACGGGGCGCGCGAATACATCGCTGACGGACTCGGCGGCCGCGGCAGTTGCGAGCAGGGTGGTGTTCAGCGTTTTGTTCAGCCCTTCGACGCGGCTCGCGGTATTGACGATGTCGCCCACGGCGCGGAATTCCAGGTGGCCGCCGGCCGCGCCGATAGTGCCGAGCGCGACCTCGCCGGCGTGCAGTCCGATGCGGGTTTCCAATTTCGGCCGATCGGGCGCGCGATTGAATTCGACCAGCGCATCGCGCAAGCCGATGGCAGCGAGGCATGCCTGGCGGCGTAGTTCGGTCTTGCCTTCGGTATCCGCCCACAGTGCCAAGACGGCGTCGCCACGCATGTCGGCGATCTTGCCGCCGCGGGCTTCGATATGGCCATTGACCAACGTGAAGTAGTCGTTCATCAACCGCGCCAGGGCTTGCGGCTCCATGTTTTCGGATAAGCGTGTGTAATTCTTCACGTCCGTGGCTAAACACACGCCGTAGGCGAGCCGGGTCTCCGGGCCCACCGGCCCGGCGTCGGCGAGGGAGCGATTGAGCACTTCCATCGGAATGAATTGTTTCGCGACCGCGATCACGCGCTGGCGTTGGCGTTTTTCCTGCAAATACTTCACCAATGTCGCCGTGACAAACGCGAGGGGCAACTGAACGGCGAGGGGCACGACGAGCGGCAGCCAGACATAATCCTGAGCAAATTTGAACTGTGCCCAGCCAAGATAACCAACACCAAGCAAGGCAAGCACGAGCGCCCCGCGTCGAATCGAAAGCAGCCCGGCCAGCGCACCCACCACGCTGCCCCATAGGCCGAAGAGCGTCATCTGGTGCGGCGTTGCGAGGGGTTTGATACTTGAACCTGCGAGTAGATCGGCAAACGCCGTGGCGGCGATTTCAACGCCGCTCAAGCGTAAACCGTCGGCTCGCGAATAGACCGTGTGATAGTCATCCCGTAACGCTTCGTAGTCGCGCCAACTGGCGGGCACATAGCCAATGAACACGGCTTTATTTTTGAATACTGCAGGATCAACGCCAGTACCGTTGGGGTTGGCGATGCGATGATAGGGAATGGATTTAAGCGTACTCGGCGGGCCGAAGAAATTGAGGAACTGCGCTTCGTCGCTGCCGTACGCGCGGATGAGCGCGCGGGCAAGTTGCTTGGTGTGCGGAGGCGAATCGCGATTCGCTTCGATTTCCGCGACGGATTGTCTGAGAAAATCAGGCTGGTCCGCCAAGGTCTTGCGCAAGGT
>JAYTGZ010000371.1:0-4789 GCA_043733025.1 Pseudomonadota bacterium
CCTTCCGTCGTGGGCGTGGGGACTTACGCGAAGACTCGTAGTCCCGCTGTCAGCGTGCGCGGTACAGGTTTCGCTGTCGGCGATGGTCAGTATGTCATAACCAATGCCCACGTCACGCCGGCGTTTCTGGATACAGAAAACAAGGAAACGCTGATCATTCTAACCGGTCGAGGTAAGGAGGTTCAGGCGCGCGAAGCGGTGGAGGTTGCGCGGGATGCGGAGCATGATATTGCCTTGCTAAAGATCAAAGGTGCGCCGCTTCAGCCCATGGTGTTGGGCTTGACGTCGGATGTGCGTGAGGGTCAGCAATATGCGTTTACCGGATTCCCTATCGGCGCCATTTTGGGGCTGTTTCACGTCACACATCGTGCGCTCATTTCTTCGCTCACACCGATCGCTATCCCAGGGCGTACGTCAAAAGACCTCAACGAAAGATCGGTGAATCGGCTACGTAAGACATTCGATGTATTTCAACTCGACGCTACCGCATACCCCGGCAACAGCGGCAGCCCGCTCTATCATCCCGATAGCGGAGCGGTGATCGGCGTGTTGAACATGGTGTTCGTGAAACAGACCAAGGAAAACGTCTTGTCCGATCCCAGCGGAATTGCCTACGCAATTCCAATTAGCTACGTGACAGAGCTATTGAAGCGTGCCGGCGTCAAGAACTAGGGCCGTTCAGTTTGCTCGTCCGTAAATATCGCCGAAGCGCACGATGTCGTCCTCTTCCAAATAGGCGCCGGTCTGGATTTCGATGATTTGGAGCGGGATTTTGCCGGGATTTTCCAGGCGATGTCGGTTCGTTTTGGGAATGTAGGTTGACTGATTTTCTTCCAGGAAAATATCTTGATCGCCGTTGGTGATCTTCGCAGTTCCCGCGATTACCACCCAATGTTCCGAGCGATGGTAGTGCATCTGCATGGATAGTTTTTGGCCAGGGTTCACCACGATACGCTTGATCTTGTAGTAGGGCCCTTCCTCCAAAATCGTGTAACTTCCCCAGGGGCGGGCGACGGTCAAGTGAGTCTCGGTCAAATGCGGGTGACGGGCTTTGACCTCGGCGACCAGGAGCTTAAGATCGGCAACTTTGTCGCGGGCACACACCAGCGTCGCGTCCCGGGTTTGAACTACCGCTAAGTTGTCGACACCCAGTGCAGCGATGGTCCCGCCGGCGCTCCAAAATAAGTTGTTGTTCGATTTCACTGCCAACACATCACCTTCGATCATGTTACCTGCGTCATCCTTGTGCCGTTGCTGATAGATCGCATCCCAGCTTCCGAGATCGCTCCAGCCCATGGTGACCGGGACCACGGCGATATTGTCGCTATGTTCGAGAATGCCGTAGTCCACCGACAAGTCCGGTAGCGGCTTGTAGATTTCCTCCAAGGCGAGGGGTACGCCGCTCTCGCTCAATGCCACCGCCGCTTCGTGGATGGACGGTTGCAGTTGACGCAGCATCTGCATGAAGGTTTCGGCTTGGAATACAAACATGCCGCCGTTCCAATAGTGGTTTCCCTTGGCCAACAGCTTAACGGCGGTCGCGGCATCGGGCTTCTCGACGAATCGCAGGACTTTGCGCACGGAAAGAGGTTCGCCGCCGGTGACGTTGATTGCGTCCCCTGCTTGTATGTAGCCAAATCCCGTCGCGGGCTCCGTCGGTTCCATGCCGAACAACGCGATGTAACCCTGGCGCGCGGCTTGTTCGGCGGCGAGCCAAGCGGCCTGGAATGCCGGCGCGTCGGCGACTGCGTGGTCCGAGGAGAATACGCCAATAATGGCGGACGGATGTTCCTTGGAGATGCGCGCCGCGGCCCAGGCAATCGCGGGCAGTGTATTGCGGCCGATGGGTTCGGCGAGCACATTGTCCGCGAGGCCGGGATCGACCGCATGCAACTGACCGGCGACCTCAAAGCGGTGATCGGCGTGAGTGACGGTGGTGACGTGCTGGCTTCCCACCATGGGGAGCAACCGGCGCATCGTATCCTGCAACAGCGATTCTTTCCCATTCAGCGCAAGGAGTTGTTTGGGCATCGTCGCCCGCGACAGCGGCCACAGTCGCGTTCCCGAACCACCCGCCAATACGATGGCGCGGCGATCCAAATCCGCGCTAGGAGAAACTGCGGTAATCGCGTGGCCTGCCGGTGAGTTCATGGGGTTATTGTACGAAAAGGAAGTTTCTATTGTAGACCAAGCATGAGAAACTCAGCCACACGCTTAGCATAACTTAACTGTTTCTCGAAAGACCAATGCGTTGCCCAGGCGCGCCAATTATAGCTTTCGGAACGATATGCTCTGCATGCTCTGCGAGCCTTATTGGACGTGGCTCTTGGAGATGGATAGCCTGTCAGGCACGCTGGATGTGCCGTCTGGCGATGCTCGGTTCAGCCGTGATTCGCTGCGAGGCCTAACCGATTCAACAGTGCGGGCGTGAGACGACCCACGGTCTTCGACCTTCCATCGCAGTAAGGAAAAAAACAGCAGCAGATAAAACAATAACGCGATGCGCGGGAACTCGAACAGGCTGTTCAATGTTCCGACGGTGACGAAGCCGGCGAAGGACACGAGCATCACTAAAGCGAGGAATTGGCCGCGACTCGCCAATACGAACAACCGGCAGAACCCATAGAGGATGAGCGCGCTAAACAGAATCAGCCCCACCCAACCCTGTTCGAACAGAAAATGAACCCAGATGTTTTCAATGTGCCACGGCCCGAAATCGCTTACCGAGAACAGCCAGCGGTCGCCGCCTTGGGAGAAGTCGCCATTGTGCAACAGGTTACTGCCGAATTGATCGGTTAAGCGCGCGTTATCGATGTCCACATGGGTACCACCTATGGGATTAACAAACCATATTTGCACCGGCCGTTTGCCGAAATAATGCCAAGCGCCCAAGTCACGAGTGTTAAGACTCACTTCCATTCCATTCCATGTGCCGTCTGCTTTCGTGATGGCCACCCATTTAGTTTCGCAGTTTTGGGAATAGAGCAACAGCGATTCGCAGATGCCAACCTGCAACCGGGAGTTAGGCGACGTTGTGCGAGCGTCGAACGACAGGTTCAACACCTGGTAAGGAGTCGCGTCGATGCGTTGAGCGTAGAATAGCGTTGGGCTTGTGCTAAATCCTTCAAGGTGTCCGCCGAGTTTGAGAAAACTGTTTCCCATCTCGTTCACCATTTGGAACGTGCCGCTTGGCGATTGGAGTTGGCTGCGCCAGAAAAAAAGTCCGGGGAAACGGCCTACGCCCATGCCGAAGGTCTTCGCCAATGATGTGCCGTCCATCATTCCCAAGGTATCGCGCCAGTGTGCAAGTCGAGCTCTTAACGCGGAGGATCGATCGGAAAAACGCTCGCCGACGAAATAGGAGTTACCTGCAATCGGAATGCTTGCAAAAAAGATCGAAGCAACAAACGTTAGGGGGACAGCGTGTTTCAAGGTAGGCCGCCATAGTGGGCGTTTGAGGGATCGATTGAGCGCCAGTAGCGCCAAGATGAACATGACGGTCGTGGATGCCGCAATCAACGCCGGCGCTCCACCCCAGTGATTCCCGACAAAGATGGCCGCCATGGCCGTGGCGATTAGGCCGCACCACGCCAAGCGTTGTTTGGACGCGCGCGGCCGAGTCACGCTTATGGCGGTGCCCGCTAGCGCGATCAGGAATGAAAGGGCGTAGGCCACGTATGCGCCTTTGTCGAAAACCTTGATCAGAATGAAGTTGATCGCAACTAACAGGATGATCCCCGACAATGCAGGGGCGATGCTGCTTGGCTTATCTGGCTTGCTGCCTAAGAAAAAGGCCAAGCCCATGACGCCTAGCACCGCGGCGAGGGTGCGGTACCCACCGGCGGCGAATACGCTGAAACACAGGAAGGAGAGTGCGAATACGGTGACTACAACCAAAATCCCCCGGTGGGCGCTGAAAACGCCAGTGGCCATTTGGCGTATCATCGTCCCGAGCGCGAACATCACGATCATGACCAGGTAGGCCATGTATAGGCCCCGGGAAAACGTCGCGATGATCACGTAGGTTCCAAGCACGAACAGCGTGCCAGCCATGGCAATCTTGACCAGGGACCGGCTTCCGGCCATCCAAGCCAGGGTAAACGGAATCGCCAGAGCGAGATAACCGTCGATGGCCGCGCCGCCAACATGCATGGCGCCGAAAGTCGCGGTGATGCGGTAGTCCTCCGCAAAATTGGTCAATCCCGGAAACGCAACCCGTTCCCACAGAGCGACTGCAACCACGCCCGCCAACCCGGCCAACATACCGGGGACCCAATACCGGTTCAGCGCGTCGGCATCTCGCGCCAGATCGGATCGCGCCAGGAATATCAGTATCAAGCTCCAGAGCAAACCCTTGCCGACGCGCAACCCATTGTATTTACTGAAGTAGCTGGCAAACGCGTTGCCGTCAATGGGATCCAATGGAAAGAGACCGATCGCCAAGCTTGCGCAGAACGCGAGCACAAATAAAAAAACCAAGGTCGCGGCTGCTGGCGCGAATCGCGCCGGGCGGCGGGAACCGCTTCGTAGCAACCAGATGGCAACCGTCATCAGCAAAAACAGATCGAATTCGTCAAAAAAGAATCGCCCGGACCACGGCGCAAGATTGAGGATGGGCAGCAACGCCGGGACGAAAAATAACCACAGCCGTGGCTCACGCCATAGCAACGCGGCGTAGAGCACAAGGCTGATGACAATGGGTAACGATGCGACCGGGAAGTGAAGCCCGCCGTAGATCGCTATCGCCGCCAGCGCCAAGGCCAAGGGCGCTGCCCAAATCAATCGGGCG
>JAYTGZ010000372.1:0-2876 GCA_043733025.1 Pseudomonadota bacterium
TCGGCGCGGTCGATCGAATGGTGCACGCGGTGCATGTCGGGGGTCACCAACACGCCGCGCAGTACTAGATCCATCCAGCCTGGCATTGCGATGTTCGAATGGTTGAACATCGCCGTGACATTCAGCAAAGTTTCGAAAATGAGCACGGCGAATACCGGTGCACCAAGAGTGACTATGACCAAGAATTTGATCCCCATCGAAAGCAAGACCTCAATCGGATGAAAACGGGCGCCGGTAGTCACGTCGAACTCGAGATCGGCATGGTGCACGCGGTGCAGCCGCCACAATAGCGGCGCCGCGTGGAAGAGCAAGTGTTGCAGATAGATGGCGAGGTCCAGCACCACAATGGACGCGACAACGGCTATTGCCTCGGGTATCTCGAGAATTCGTAACAATCCCATGTGATGAGTCTCGGCAAACGCCGCGAAGCCGACCGCGGCCGCTGGAAATAACATACGCACGAGGATTGAGTTGATGAGTAGCAGCGCCAGGTTGTTTGCCCAGCGCTTAACCTTGGACACCGTCTGCGAGCGGCGTGGCGCCAGGACCTCCCACACTGCCATCGCGGTTAGCATCAGGAGAAACGCCGCAAAGCGCACTATCGGTTCATGGGCCAGCGCGAAATCGGTTAGCATGATAGGCATTCCAAGTCTGAAGGGACTCTCGTTATCTAGTATTCAATTGATTACTTGAATATAAGAAAGTATAATCCTTGTTATGGACATGTCAAGACATACGCCTAAAGCGCTGTTGTTCGAGCAATTCGCCCGCATCGGCCAAGCTCTGAGCAGCGGTCCGCGTCTAGAACTCCTGGAACTGCTCGCCCAGAGCGAGCGCAGCGTCGACGCGCTCGCGCAGTTGACGGGGCTTAGTGTGGCTAACACGTCGCGCCACTTGCAACAGTTACGCCAAGCCGGCTTAGTTGTCGCGCGCAAGGAAAGCCAGTTCGTCCATTACCGCCTTGCGGGCGACGAAGTGGTTCGCGTCCTGTACGCACTGGGCGCGGTGGCTGAAACCTATTCGGCCGAGGTGGAGCGATTGATAAAGACCTTCCTCGCCGACAAGGATTCCCTCGAGCCCGTGCCCGCCGAAGAGGTATTAGAACGGGCCCGCAAAGGATTAGTCACGGTGCTGGATGTGCGGCCAGCGCAAGAATATGCCGCCGGGCACGTCCCCGGCGCCATCAACATCCCGCTGCCGGAAATCAATAAGCGTCTGCACGAACTCCCTGCGAATCGAGAAGTCGTCGCCTATTGCCGCGGCCCCTACTGCTTAATGGCGTTTGAAGCCGTTGCGTTGCTACGTAAAAAGGGCCGCAAAGCGCGGCGCCTACAGGACGGCCTGCCGGAGTGGCGGCTGCGCGGACTCCCCATGGAATACGAATCGCGCAACTGAAGCGGTAGATAGTCGATTTGAAAGTCTCATGACGTTCCCGATCTACCTCGACTACAACGCCACCGCACCCGTCGCGCCGGAGGTGGCAGACGCGATGGAGCCGTTCTTGCGCGAAGCGTTCGGCAATCCGTCTTCATCGCATCGGTACGGCCGCCGTGCGCATGAGGCGGTCGAAAATGCTCGGGAAAACGTTGCGGCGCTCATCGGCGCCCGGGCTGGTGAAATCGTCTTCACCGGTTGCGCGGCGTATTACGTTGTGATCCATAAATCTCTTATGGTCGCGTTGGACACAACTACGAGTTCCCAAGCAACAGAAACACCGTCGGTCGTTTTTCCAAGTTAGGGATTTGTTTGCGCCACTCGCCGACGGTGCGGGTGGCAATCATCTCGGTGTCGCCGGTTACGTCTGTCGCAATACACAGCAGCGTGCGGCTAACGCATGTGTCGATCAGGGCCTGGAATAGCGCTCCGTTTCGATACGGCGTTTCGATAAAAATCTGCGTTTCGTTGTCGCGGCGCGAGCGCTGTTCTAGCGCGGTGATGACCTTAAATCGTTCGTTGCGATCCACGGGGAGATAACCGTGAAAGGCGAAGCGCTGTCCATTCAGCCCGCTCGCCATGAGGGCGAGCAACAGGGACGAGGGTCCGACCTGGGGTACGACCCGTATCTGCGCCCGGTGCGCTTCGCGGACTAGATTGGCGCCGGGATCGGCGACGCCGGGACAGCCCGCTTCCGACATCAGGCCAACATTCTTTCCTTCCAGCAGCGGCGCCAGATAAGCGGCGACTTCGTCGCGGCCGTCCGATTCCTTCAGTTCCAGAATGGTGAGTTGTCGCAGTTCCGAGGGATGACCATACCATTTCAGCCAGTGCCGCGCTGTCTTGGCGTTCTCCACCACAAAGATTGTAAGCCCCGCGACACGCGCCTTTAGATTCGCCGGCGCCACGTTGCCTGGATCGCAATCGGCAAGTGGAACGGGAATCAAATAGAGATTGCCTTTACTCACGCTACGCCCGAATTAAGTGCTTACAAACGGGATTCGCACTACTCCGGTGCGTTCGGGATGCCATGTTCAGCGCCCCAACCATTTTAGTGCATACCTTGGAAAGCCGCATGGATATTGGCTCTCCGGCTTGTTTAAATGGAATAGCAAGAGTTGGCATGGTGCGTGCAATAGAATACAGTTGATCGAAGTTAGATCATTTTAAATCCGTTTATAACTTCCTCGGGAGAGATTGGAATGAAACGTCGCAATTTTCTGACAATGTCCGTCCTCGCGGCCTCGCTGGCATTCGCCGGTGCGGCGCGCGCAGCCGATACCATCAAGGTCGGCGTGTTGCATTCGTTGTCCGGCACCATGGCCATCAGCGAAACCGTATTGAAAGATGTCGCCCTCATGGCGTTTGAAGAGATCAATGCCGCGGGTGGTGTGATGGGCAAAAAGATCGAGCCGGTGGTGGTCGATCCCGCCTCGAACTGG
>JAYTGZ010000373.1:0-7185 GCA_043733025.1 Pseudomonadota bacterium
GACACTCTTTAAAACCATTTTCAACCGATCGAAAACGGCCGCCTAAACCAGACGCTATAACCGCCCGCTCAGGCTCATTCTTATATTGGAAACTACTGGCGGGTCTATGGGCCGGAAGATATTCCGCCGAGGATTACGTCTTGGCTTTGCAAGATCGCATTGCTGCGCGCGACGGCGACATCGAAGCGTGGGCCCACTATGACCCGAGCCAGGCACTAGACGCGGCGCGGCGTTCCGGCATGCATGCCCGGACGGGGGGGCCTAGGGCCAGAGCCGCGCCCCGCCGGGGTGGCCTTGGGCCATTGCCTCTTGGCGGCATCCCTATCGCGATCAAGGATATCATCGACACGGCGGACATGCCGACGGAAATCGGCTCGCCGATTTATCGAGGCCGCGTGCCCGAGCGCGACGCGTTCGTGGTCGAGCGCTTGAAACAACTCGGCGCGTTCGTCATGGGCAAAACCGTGACGACGGAGTTTGCCTGGTCGTGCCCCGGAAAAACCCGCAATCCGCACAACAAAAACCACACGCCCGGCGGCTCGTCGAGCGGCTCCGCCGCGGCCGTCGCAGCGGGTTTTGTTCCCGCTGCGCTCGGAACCCAAACCATGGGATCGGTGATTCGTCCGGCGGCGTTTTGCGGCGTGGTCGGCTACAAACCGAGCTACGGTTTGATCTCGCGGCGCGGTATTCATCCGTTTTCCAACACGCTCGACCACGTCGGCGTATTCACGCGCGGCGTGCAGGACGCGGGCTTTCTTGCCCAATTGCTCATGGGTTATGACGCGAATGACTCGAGCGGTGTTTCGACCGGTGGCTTCGTGCCCGGCGCGTTTTCCATTCCGAAATTGAACAAACCGCCGCATCTCGCGCTGGTGCGCACGCCCGCGTGGCCGCTCGCGGACGAGGCACAGAAAAATTGTCTCTACGAAAACGCCGAGACCTTGCGCCGCGCGGGCGCGAAAGTGGATGAGGTGGCATTGCCGCCGCTGTTCGACGACGCTCTGGCGGCCGCGCAGACCATCATGCGCTCCGAAGCCGCGCTAATTTTTGCCCCGCTGCGCGAAAATCATCCGGACAAAGTCAGCGCCAACATCGACGATGTGGTGAAGACTGGCCAAGCCTTCAGCGCGCACGATTACCTCAAGGCGTTGAGTGTGCGCATGACGTTGCGCGCAGCGCTGCGTGAGGTTCTGCGCAACTACGATGCGATTATTACGCCGCCCGCCCCAGGCGAGGCTCCCGAAGGATTAGGCGCCACGGGCAATCCCGCGTTCTGCGCGATTTGGAGTTTGCTTGGCGTGCCGGCAATTACCATTGCGGTAAAAACTGGGCCGAGTGGGTTGCCGTTGGGGTTGCAGATTGTTGGGGAATATTTGGGTGACCAAAGATTATTGAGCGTGGCAACGTGGTGTGAACGAAGCCTTTGAGTGGTCGCCCCCCGCGAAAGCGGGGATCCATTCTTTTAACGGACGAGACTGGATTCCCGCCTGCGCGGGAATGACGGATTTAGCGGACCGTGGCGAGACCCTTGGTTAAATTGTCTCGGAAGACAACGCTCATTGATCGCGACGCAACCGCTCCATCAACTTCCGATGTATACCCCCAAACCCGCCGTTACTCATGATCAACACATGATCACCGGGCTTGGCGGATTTCTCGATCATGGCGATGAGCACATTGATGTCATCACTGCTCTGAACCTTTCCACCGAGCGGTTTCAACGCGCCGGGCGCATCCCAACCCAGGTTTGCCGTATAGCAAAACACTTGCTCCGAATCTTGCAAGCTCGCGGCGAGATCATCTTTCCACACGCCTTGCTTCATGGTGTTCGAGCGCGGTTCGAGGACGGCGAGGATACGCGCGCTTCCAACGCGATGGCGCAGCCCCGCGATGGTGGTCGCAATCGCCGTGGGATGATGGGCGAAATCATCGTAAACGGTGATGCCCTTCACGACGCCCTTAATTTCCATGCGCCGCTTCACGCCTTGGAATTTTGCCAGCGCTACGATGCTGTTCTGTGGTGTTACGCCGGCGTGGCGCGCAGCGGCGATGGCGGCCAACGCGTTCAGGCGATTGTGTTCGCCGAGTTGATCCCAGTTCAGTTTGCCAATCCATTCGTCTCGAAAGGAAACACTAAAACTGCCATCGGAATCGGCCGGAGAGCCGCGCCAGACTTGGTTCTCGCCGAAGCGCTCAATGGGCGTCCAGGCGCCTTTTTGCAGTACCCGCTCGAGGTTTTGATCGTTGCCGTTGCTGACGATGAGGCCGTTAGCGGAAATCGTGCGTACTAGATGATGAAACTGGGTTTCGATGGCAGCGAGGTCGGGAAAAATATCGGCGTGGTCAAACTCCAGATTGTTCAAGATCGCCGTGCGCGAACGATAGTGAACGAACTTGGAGCGTTTGTCGAAGAACGCCGTATCGTATTCGTCCGCTTCGATCACGAAATATTCCTTTCCATCGTGCGAACCGCCGAGTCGCGCGGATAAATTGAAATCCCGCGGGATGCCGCCGATGAGAAATCCCGGTTTCAATCCAGCGTAGTCGAGTATCCAGGCGAGCATGGACGATGTGGTCGTCTTGCCGTGCGTCCCCGCGACGGACATTATCCAGCGCCCGGTAAGCACGTACTCCGCCAGCCACGCTGGCCCGGAGGTATAGGGCAGGCCGCGATTGAGGATTTCTTCCATGAGCGGATTGCCGCGCGACACCACGTTGCCGATGACGTAAAGATCGGGATTGAGGGAAATTTGTGTCGCGTTAAAACCTTCGATGAGCCCGATGCCAAGGGCTTCGAGCTGGGTGCTCATGGGCGGATAGACATTGGCGTCGCAGCCGGTGACTTTGTGGCCGCTTTCCTGCGCCAACGCGGCGATGCCGCCCATGAAAGTCCCGCAAAGGCCTAGAATATGGATGTGCATCGGTTTGATGTTCTAAAAATAGCGCAGAGCGAGCTGAAGTGAACGGGGTGGGACGCTGTCATGGAGGAGGCAATGGAAAACTCGACCAGGAATCATACCGTAAGTTCCCCGTGAACTTTGCGAAAACTTCCCAGTCTATCAACTTGAAAATGCCCGGAATGACGGCATCTTGTAAGTCATATCCGAACGACCCGTTCGGAAACTTAAGTTAGATCAAATCGACGGAAAACCATTCTATGGAGAAAATTATGACTCGTGGAACAACGTTGGCTGTTGCGATCGCATCAGCGCTCGCGGTGGGTTGGTATACCCATCAACACTCGCCTGTGAGCAATGCGCAAGCGAACACCGTGCAGGAACAAGCTGTGAAACCGGTCGCGGCAACCGCAACGCTCAACGTGGCCGCGCGGCAGTTACCCGATTTCGTTTCGCTGGTGGAGTCGCAAGGCCCGGCTGTGGTGAACATCAGCGTCACGGCGAAGATGGACAGTATGGCGGGACAGGACATGCCGCCGGAGATCCCCGAATTCTTTAAACGCTTCGGTATTCCGCAGCCCGGAAATCCCGGCCAAATGCCGGAACGCGGCGGTGTCGGTTCCGGCTTCATTATCAGCGGCGATGGCTATGTGCTGACTAACGCCCACGTCGTCGCGCAAGCGAATGAAGTGACCGTTAAGCTCACCGACAAGCGCGAGTTTAAAGCCAAGGTCATCGGCTATGATCGCAAGACTGACGTGGCGTTGCTGAAAATAGAAGCGACGAATCTCCCGGTCGTCAAGCTCGGCGATCCGGCGGAGGCGAAAGTCGGCGAATGGGTCGTCGCCATCGGCTCGCCGTTCGGTTTCGAGAATACCGTGACCGCCGGCATCGTTAGCGCCAAGTCGCGCGAATTGCCGGATGAGGCCTATGTTCCATTCCTCCAGACCGACGCCGCGGTGAACCCCGGCAACTCCGGTGGCCCGCTGTTCAATATGAAAGGCGAAGTCATCGGCATCAATTCGCAGATCTATAGCCGCAGCGGTGGCTATCAAGGTCTGTCGTTTGCGATCCCGATCGATGTGGCGCTCAGCGTGAAAGACCAATTGCAAACGAGCGGCAAGGTCACGCGCGGCAAGATCGGCGTTGGCATCCAGCCGGTGACAAAAGAGTTGGCGGAATCCTTCGGTCTTAAGAACACCGAAGGCGCACTGATCGGTAACGTCGAGCGCGGCAGTCCTGGCGAGAAAGCCGGACTACAACCAGGCGACGTTGTGTTGGCGCTCAACGGAAAGTCCATCGAACGCTCGATCGATCTACCGCGCATGGTGGGTCAGTTGAAACCCAACGACAAGGCGACGCTGAAGGTGTGGCACGACGGCATGGGAAAAGAAGTTGAAATCACCCTGGGCGAAATGCCGAGCGACATTATCGCCGCCGTCGATATACCCAGCAACGCACCTGGGAAACTCGGCGTTGCCGTGCGAGCCTTGACCGCCGAGGAACGCAAGAAGTTGGATATCACAGGTGGCGTGCTGGTCGAGCAAGTCTCAGGCGCCGCGGCGCGGGCGGGCATTCAAATGGGCGACGTGATCCTGGGGGTGAACAACAAATCCGTCAGCAATCCGGAACAGTTGAAGGAAGTAGTTGACGCCGCGAAAGGTAGGGTCGCGGTCCTAGTGCAACGCCAGAACGCGCGAATATTTGTGCCGGTACCGCTCGGATAACGGTTAGTTTCGCAAACAAACAGGGCCGCGATTGCGGCCCTTTCTCATTTCATCATGCCAAGAAGCGCATGGGTATTGGCTCTTGGCAATGCGTGCCTGGAGAGCCGCAGTGGTAATGCCGATCAGGCCGGTTGTTAGCGGGTGAGGTCTTTGACGTACCAATCCATCGCCGTCTTCAGACCGTCGTTGATGCGGTGGCTTGGTGCGTAGCCTAGGTGGCTCTGCGCTTTGCTGATGTCCGCTTGCGAGTGGCGGACGTCGCCGGCACGGAAGTCTTGGTATGTGGGCCGGTAGTTTTCGAGGTGGGGGAAGCGTTTGACCAGCAATTCCCGCTGCATGTTGAACAACTGGTTGAGCGTGGTGCGTTCGTTCACTGCGACGTTATAAACTTCATTGACCGCGTCTTTATTGGTCGTGGTGGCGGATAGGATATTCGCTTGAACGGCGTTTTCAACGTAACAAAAATCGCGACTCGTTTCGCCGTCGCCGTTGACGATCACGGTTTCGTTCTTGATCATGGCGGCGATCCATTTCGGGATCACGGCGGCGTAGGCGCCGTCGGGATCTTGGCGCGGGCCGAAGATGTTGAAATAGCGTAGGCCTATGGTTTCCATGCCGTAGCAACGGGAGAATACGTCGGCGTAAAGTTCGTTTACATATTTCGTGACGGCATAGGGTGAGAGCGGTTTGCCGATCTGGTCTTCGACCTTGGGTAGGGCGGGATGATCGCCGTAAGTGGAGCTGGAGGCAGCGTAGACAAAGCGTTTGGTCTTGGCGTCGCGCGCCGCGACCAGCATGTTAACGAAGCCGGTGACGTTGCTGTGATTGCTTAACAACGGATCTTCGATAGAACGTGGCACCGAACCCAGGGCCGCGTGATGCAGGACGAAATCGACGTTCTCGCAGGCTTTTCGGCAAGTGTCGAGATCGCAAATGTCCCCGCGAATGAAATGGAAGTTGTTCCAAAGTTCCGTGCCGACCAAGGCATGCACTTGATCGAGATTGCGTTGATGGCCGGTAGCGAAATTGTCCAACCCCACGACGGACTGATTGAGCCGCAGCAGCGTTTCAACCAAGTTCGAACCGATGAATCCCGCGGCGCCCGTCACCAGCCAGCAATGGCCGTTGGACTTGAGGTGTTCGACGATTTTATTGTATTGGATCATTCTTAAATGGTGTAACTCAGACTAGAGGCGCCACAAACTCAACCCGGCCTGTTTGATTGCCGCCGGATCGAACTGGCATTTGACGTCGATGAAACAGCCGCTGCCTTTGACTTTCGTCAGGTAGTCCTTCATCGGCCGCGCCAAAAATTCTTGGTGGGCGACGGCGGCGACGATGGCATCCGCCTGCGGCAGTTCATCCCAGGTGCGCAGGGTCACGCCGTACTCGTGTTTGGCTTCCGCGGCTCCCGCCATCGGGTCGTGGACTTGGACATCGATGCCGTAGGATTGCAGTTCCTGGATGATGTCCATGACTTTCGAATTGCGTAGATCGGGGCAATTTTCTTTGAAGGTAAGGCCCAGCACGTTGACCTTCGCGCCTTTGACTTGAGAACCGGCGTTGATCATCTTCTTCACCGTCTGTTCGGCGATATGTTTGCCCATGCTGTCGTTGATGCGCCGGCCCGCCAAAATCACTTGTGGAATATAGCCGAGCATTTCCGCTTTATGGGTGAGATAGTAAGGATCGACGCCGATGCAGTGACCACCGACCAGCCCCGGACGGAACGGCAAGAAATTCCATTTTGTACCTGCCGCTTTGAGCACTTCGATCGTGTCGATGCCGATGCGGTCGAAGATCAGCGCGAGTTCGTTCATGAGCGCGATGTTGAGATCGCGCTGGGTGTTCTCGATCACTTTGGCGGCTTCTGCGACTTTGATGCTGGACGCGCGATGGACGCCGGCGGTAATGATGCTCTCGTAGAGTTGTGCGACCTTTTCCAGCGTCTGAGCGTCATCGCCGGACACGATCTTCAAAATTTTGGTGAGCGTGTGTTCCTTATCGCCAGGGTTGATGCGTTCGGGCGAATAGCCGACATGGAAATCCTGCATCCATTTCATGCCGGAATGTTTTTCCAGTACCGGAATGCAGACTTCTTCCGTGGCGCCGGGATAGACCGTGGATTCGTACACCACGATGGCGCCTTTTTTTAAATTCTTGCCGACGCTGGTACTGGCGCTGGCCAGGGGTGAAAAATCCGGTTGATGGGCAATGTCGACGGGTGTCGGAACCGCGACGATGATGTAGTCGGCCTTGGCGAGCGCTTTCGGATCCGTGGTAACGGTCAGGTGTTTTGCCGCCTCAAGATCGGCGGATGACAGCTCGCCCGTGGGATCGACAAAGCGGCGATAACTGGCGACTTTTTCCGCGGATAAGTCGAATCCGATGGTTTCGCGTCGTTTGCCGAATTCAACAGCAAGGGGCAAGCCGACGTATCCTAGCCCGACTACTGCAACAACACTCATGCACAATTCCTCTTAATGAATAGTGGCAAATTTTTTTGCCGCTGAATGACTCGACACGGCCGATAACGCCGTAAACTATGACTAAAATTAAGC
>JAYTGZ010000374.1:0-5035 GCA_043733025.1 Pseudomonadota bacterium
GCTTTGCCGGACTCGCGTGCCTCATAGAGCGCGATGATGCCGGGTGCCGCACTTTGCAGTTTTTCCAGCAACTCTATCTTTGGCAAAGTATCGGCAAGCTTACCGTCGAATTTCTTGGCAATGAACCCCGCACAACGGCTGGCGATATTGATGAATTTTCCGATCATGTCGCTGTTCACTCGCGCCACGAAATCATCGAGATTAAGATCGATGTCTTCCATCGACGCGTTGAGTTTCGCCGCGAAGTAATATCGCAGGTACTCGGGATTTTTCAAGTGATCGAGATAACTGCGGGCGTTGATAAACGTGCCGCGAGACTTGGACATTTTCTCGCCGTCCACCGTGACGAAGCCGTGGACGAAGACGTTGGTCGGTACACGTAAGCCGACGAATTTCAACATCGCCGGCCAGAACAACGTGTGAAAATAAAGAATATCCTTACCGATGAAATGCACCATCTCGGACTTGGAATCGGCCTTCAGAAACTCATCGAAGTCGATGCCCTGCAAGCCGCACCAGTACTTAAAGCTGGCGAGGTAACCGATAGGCGCGTCGAGCCAGACATAAAAATATTTGCCCGGCGAGCCGGGGATTTCGAAGCCGAAATACGGTGCGTCGCGGGAAATGTCCCAATCGTTAAGGCCCGCTTCGAACCATTCCGACGCCTTGTTTGCAACTTCGCTTTGCAAGCGCCCCGGCGCTTGCGTCCATTCCTTCAAAAACTCGACACAGCGGGGATCGGACAGGCGAAAAAAGTGATGCTCTGATTCTTTCATCACCGGTTTGGCGCCGGTAAGGGACGAGTAAGGATTCTTCAAATCCGTCGGCGCGTAGACGGCGCCGCACACCTCGCAGGAATCGCCGTATTGGTCCTTTGCGCCGCACTTTGGACATTCGCCTTTGATATAGCGATCCGGCAGGAACATGCCTTTCACCGGATCGTAAAACTGCTCGATGGTTTTCTTCGCGATCAAGCCATTAGCGTCGAGCTTCTGGTAGAACATCTCCGCCAACTCGCGATTCTCCGGCGAGTGGGTGCTGTGCCAATGGTCGAAGCTAATGCGAAAATCCGCCCAGTCGCGTTTATGTTCCTCGCCGATACGCGCGACCAGTTGCTCCGGCGTCACGCCTTCGCTCTCGGCCTTGAGCATGATCGGTGCGCCATGGGTGTCATCGGCGCAGACGAAATGTACTTCGTGGCCGTGCATACGCTGGGTGCGCACCCAAATATCGGCCTGGATGTATTCCATGATGTGGCCGATGTGAAACGCGCCGTTCGCATAGGGCAAAGCGGTGGTGACGAAGAATTGCTTTTTCATGTCGCTCAAATTCTAGTGTCGTGCTTCGTAACTAACGGAACAGATAAAAATGATGGATTTTTCCGTCTGGGGGCTGGCCTACGGGGTAGCCCTAGGCTAGCCACTGGCCTAGGGCCAGGGCCACCAGGCGCGAGGAGGCCGCATAGCGGGCTCTACGCAACAACGAGTAACGACGTGGCCCGAGGCCAGCCCCCCAGACGGGTAAAGACGCATTTTTATGTTCCATTAGTTACGAAGCACGACACTAAGCAAGGCCGAATTGTAGCAAAGCCCTGCGGGAAACAGTAATAATGACGGGGCGAACTGTTAAAATGACGTGTTCCATTCCACCCAGGAATTCGCGCCCCATGGCCATCACCGAAGCAGCTGTTCAAGTCGCACTGAAAGATTTGATCGACCCCAACACGGGCAAAACTTACGCCGCATCGAAAGCAATCAAGAAGATCGACGTGAACGGCGACAACGTGAATGTCCACGTCGTTTTAGGCTACCCTGCGAAAAGTGTGTTCGAGGAAACGCGGGCGGCATTTTCCAGGCAACTCGCAACGCTGGCGGGTTTGGGCCAAGCCAAAGTTCAAGTGGAAAGCCAGATCATCAGCCACGCAGCCCAAACCAATGTCAAACTCATCCCCGGCGTGCGCAACATCATCGCCGTGGCCTCCGGCAAGGGCGGCGTCGGCAAATCCACCACGGCGGTGAACCTTGCCCTCGCCCTCGCGGCGGAAGGCGCGAACGTGGGCATACTCGACGCGGACATTTACGGCCCGTCGCAGCCGACCATGCTTGGGCTCTCGGGGAAACCGGAGACTACGGATGGCAAAACCATGGAACCCAAGATCAATCACGGCATACAGGCCATGTCGATCGGTTTTTTGATCGATACGGAAACGCCGATGGTGTGGCGCGGGCCCATGGTCACCGGCGCGCTCGAGCAGTTATTGCGCGATACCAATTGGAAGGATTTGGATTACCTCGTCGTCGACTTGCCACCGGGCACCGGCGACATTCAACTCACGCTGGCGCAGCGCGTGCCGGTCACCGGCGCGGTGATCGTCACCACGCCGCAGGACATTGCACTGCTAGACGCTCGTAAGGGCCTCAAGATGTTCGAGAAAGTGAACGTACCTATCCTCGGCATCGTCGAAAACATGAGCACCCACATCTGCTCGAATTGCGGTCATGAGGAGCATATCTTCGGCGCAGGCGGTGGCGAACGCATGGCTAAGGACTATGGCGTCGACGTGCTCGGTTCGCTACCGTTGACGTTGCAAATTCGTGAGCAGACCGATTCCGGCCGCCCCACCGTTGTCGCCGATCCCGATGGCGAAATCGCGAAGATTTACAAGCAAATCGCGCGCCGCGTAGCAGTAAAAATTGGCGAACTTCAGAAAGATATGAGTTCGAAATTTCCGAATATTGTCATTCAGAATACCTAACAATCCATCGGGTTTGACATGGCGTCGCGAAGCAACTAGCATACATCGTATGACAACCACGAAAAAACTCGGCGTTGGCGAGAAAAGCGCCGCTTACCGTGTTCAACCCGCGGCCACGCGGGTAAACGCGCGCTTGGACGCGGAACGCATGCGTAAGCTCGAACAACTCGCCAAAACTACCGGCTTGTCTATCTCGGACGTAATTCGCGACGCGATCGATCTTTATGCCGAAACGAAACAGACCCAGAACGGGCCGAGCGCCTACGAAATCATGCAACGTATCGGTTTCATCGGATGCGCGAAGGGGCCAAAGGATTTGTCGACCAACTACAAGAAATACCTGACGGAAAGTCTTCAGAAAAAGCATGGTTATCGTTGATACCGGGGTGTTGGTTGCCCTGGCCAACGAGAGCGACGTTCATCACGAACGAGCGAAAAACATCCTTCGCAACGTCAAGGATCGGCTCATCACTACTTGGCCCGTCATAACCGAAACCAGTCACCTTTTGCTGACGCGCGCCGGTGTGACGGCGCAGATACGTTCGCTGGAGACCTATCTCTCCGGCGCGATAACATTGTTTCAACTCGAAACCGTGCATTTCCCGCGTATGTTTCGATTGATGGAAACCTATGCGGATTTGCCGATGGATCTGGCCGATGCTTCGCTAGTCATTTTGGCGGAGCACTTGGACGATGGCCGGATTCTATCCACCGACGAGCGTGATTTCAATACCTATCGTTGGAAGAACCGCAAGCCATTCAAGAACCTCCTCGCGAGTTAACCGGTGTCCCATTTACTTCAACAGCTTGCGGAAATTGGATCGAGCCCATGACTACTGAAATTGCACTCATCGTCGGTGTCGGTAAAGGATTGAGCGCGTCCCTGGCAAAACTTTTCGCCCGTGAAGGCATGCGCGTGGCGCTTGCCGCGCGCAACGTAGAGAAAATCAAACCGCTCGCCGCTGAAATCGACGCCGCGACTTTCTCCTGCGACGCGGGAGAACCGGACCAGGTGGCGCGGCTATTCGATGATGTCTGCGCGAAACTCGGCGAACCTACCCTCGTCGTCTTCAACGCCGGCATCCGCGGCCGCGGCGCCATTGCCGACCTCGATCCCGAGCAAGTCAAACGCGGCTGGATCGCCGGTGCATTCGGCGGATTCTTGGTCGGACAACAGGCCGCGAAACGCATGCTGCCATTGGGCCGTGGCACCATCCTCTTCACCGGCGCCACGGCCGGCGTCAAAGGTTTCGCCGGTTCCGCGCCGTTCGCCATGGCGAAATTCAGCCTGCGCGGACTTGCCCAAAGCATGGCGCGCGAACTTGCTCCTAAAGGCATCCACGTCGCCCATGTTGTGATCGACGGCGGTATTGCAACGAGCTATGCCGAAGACGAAGCCGACCGCGCCACGGGCCGCTGGCTCGACCCCGATGCGATCGCCGAATCCTATCTACAATTGCACCGCCAGCATCGCAGCGCTTGGACGTGGGAATTGGAAGTACGGCCTTGGCTTGAGAAATTCTGATTCGAACACCGCGACGTTGAAACGCGCTGGCTTAACCTGTAGCATCGCCGTCTTCGCTCTATCCGATAAGCTTTCAAAATGAGCATCAAATCCGATAAATGGATTCGCCGCATGGCGCAACAACACGGCATGATCGAACCGTTCGAGCCTAACCAAGTGCGCCACGTCGACGGTAAACGCATCGTGTCTTACGGCACATCGAGTTATGGCTATGACATCCGCTGTTCGAGCGAATTCAAGCTCTTCACCAACATCAATTCCACCATCGTCGATCCAAAAAATTTCGACGACAAATCCTTCGTCGATATCAAAGGCGATCATTGCATCATTCCACCCAACTCGTTTGCGTTAGCGCGCACGGTGGAATTCTTCCGCATCCCGCGCACTGTGTTGACTATCTGCCTGGGCAAATCGACCTACGCCCGCTGCGGCATCATCGTCAATGTAACGCCGTTCGAGCCGGAGTGGGAAGGCTATGTCACGCTGGAGTTTTCAAACACCACGCCCTTACCCGCGAAAATTTACGCCAACGAGGGCGTGGCCCAAGTGATCTTTTTCGAGAGCGACGAAGTGTGCGAGACAAGTTATAAAGATCGCGGCGGAAAATACCAAGGGCAAAGCGGCGTGACGTTACCGAAGATGTAGACCCAAGGTTGATCCACTAGGAGCCTGTCGGACTTAAAGAATCGCAGCGAAAAAGAGGCTGAGCGAGGACAGATTTTGACGATTTCGCCGGGCAATAGTCGTTCTATTGC
>JAYTGZ010000375.1:0-1586 GCA_043733025.1 Pseudomonadota bacterium
CGGGTTGGGAAGTTGCCATGGTCTTATTGACATGTTCGGGTTTCGAAGTGCTCGTATTTTAACATTCGCCCCACCACTGCTATTGCTTATTTCCATGAAAGAAACCATGAAAAACTACCAAGCTTATACCGCCCTCACGCTTAAGAAACATCCACACGGCATCCTAGAAATCATCATGGGCGAGCCAGGAAAACTCTCCACGGCCGACCATCGCTTGCATTACGAGTTGGCGGAAATTTGGCGGGCGGTGGATGCCGATCCTGAAACGAAAGTCGCCATTCTGCGCGGCGAAGGCAAAGGTTTTTCTGGCGGCGGCGATTTGAATCTGGTGCAAGAAATGGCGAACGATTTCAATGTGCGCGCCCGCGTCTGGCGCGAAGCGAAGGACTTGGTCTACAACGTCATCAATTGCAGCAAGCCCATCGTCTCGGCCATGCATGGCCCCGCCGTCGGCGCAGGCTTGGTCGCAGGTCTGCTCGCCGACATTTCCATCGCCGCGAAAACCGCGCGCATCATCGACGGCCACACGCGCTTAGGCGTCGCTGCGGGCGACCACGCGGCGATCGTCTGGCCGTTGCTGTGCGGCATGGCGAAGGCGAAATATTATTTGTTGCTGTGCGAAGCGGTCAGCGGCGAAGAGGCGGAGCGCATCGGCCTGGTGTCGCTCGCCGTGGAAGAATCCGAGTTGCAAGCGAAAGCCTTCGAAGTCGCGGAAAAACTCAGCCGCGGCTCGCAGTCCGCAATCAGGTGGACAAAGTATGCGCTCAACAACTGGCTACGCTTAGCGGGACCGAGCTTCGATACCTCGCTCGCGCTCGAATTCATGGGCTTCGCTGGCCCGGACGTGCAAGAAGGTGTCGCGTCGTTGCGAGAGAAACGCCCACCACGCTTTGACGACAATAACCCGTTCTAACCAAAAAAAGTAGGCCGGATCAAGCGTAGCATGAAGACAAATGCTGCCAGGGGCTGGCCTAAGGCCACTAGCAGCGAATCCACCCTTCCTCGGCGATTGTGGATCCCGCTCTACATTTTTTGATGGCGCCGCGCCACGATCCGCACCCCGCTTGCGACCTGGCAAGGCGGGCCTGAACGGCAATGGCCCGAGGCCAGTGGCTAGCCTAGGGCTACCCCGTATCCATGCGGGTCTCAGGCCGATGCCGTTAATGCGGCAAGCGCAGGACAAACCCATCGCCGAATGAAACGGGGCCACCCCAAAGAACGTTTTGCGCTGCGAAACGACCCGCGTTGCAACGATGCACGCAAACCTACTGCCGAAGGAGCCGCGAATTTTTATATCTGGTTTTGGGTGTCCTGCCGAGCGCAGCGACGGAAACGCTGTATCGCTAAGCATTGGCTGAACCGTCGCCGCCATAGACTTTATTTGAAAAGTGTGAGGTTGGAGTGAGATTGGCGCGCGCTATGCGCAGCACAATGGGACACCGACTGCACGCATACGTACGTTGCATTACACGTTGCAGTCGTAGGAGAAATGTAGGCGGGATAGATCGCGGGCACAACCCGGCGCTCAACTCGGACTATTGCCTGAGGCCCTACTTCACCTGTGCCCGCGACTGGCGGTTGACCAC
>JAYTGZ010000376.1:0-1664 GCA_043733025.1 Pseudomonadota bacterium
TTCAACCCTTCGCGGCGGTAGTCGACTTCCGTGCCTGCCAAAAACGGCAGGCTCTCGGGATCGACCAGCACGGCGACGCCGTTGCTGTCGAAACGCAGATCGTTGCTTGCCTGCTCGTCAGCGTACTCAATCTTATACGCCCAGCCGGAACAGCCGGATTTCCTGATGCCCAGGCGCAAGCCTACACCCTTGCCGCGTTTTTCGAGGGCGGTCTGGACGTGCTGCGCGGCGCTGCTGGTAAGTGTGATCATCTCAATTCAGTATTCGGACTTCAATATACGCTAGTTTAGGGCAACTTCGAAAAATTCAACATCAACTTTTTAGACTGCGAAAACCCGTGGTAGTTTCGGCTGCTACCGTGGGTTCCATTGCTTGATTGGCGATTTGTTGTTCACCGAATTTTTCTTCCAATTCGTCGATTTGATTCATCATTTGGTCGATGCGGCTTTCGATTTCGTCGCGTTTTTCGATCTCTTTCCGGAAGGCCGGCTCAATTCGTTGATTGCCCGCTTCGATTTTCACGATTTCGGTGGGTTCGGGAACGTCCTCGCAGACGCCGTAGGGAACGAACTCCCGCTTCTCGCCCAGATGGTCATCCGCGATACCGATAACGCGGCCCGGTATCCCGACCACAGTCGCGCCCATGGGCACTTCCCTGACCACCACGGCGTTGGAGCCGATGGTCGCGCCATCGCCGACACTAAACGGCCCGAGCACTTTTGCGCCGGCGCCGACCGTCACATTGCGGCCCAAGGTCGGATGGCGCTTACCCTTGTGGAGCGTGGTGCCACCCAGGGTAACGCCTTGATAGATCGTGCAATCGTCACCGACCTCCGCGGTCTCACCAATCACCACGCCCATGCCGTGATCGATAAATACCCGCCGCCCCATGGTGGCGCCGGGATGGATTTCGATCCCGGTGAGAAAACGTCCGAACTGCGATACCCAGCGGCCGCTCCACTTGAAATTTGCCAGCCAAAGTCCGTGCGCCAGGCGATGCAAGGCAAGTGCATGCACGCCCGGGTAGAGCGTCAGAACCTCGAACGTCGAGCGTGCGGCGGGATCGCGTTCCAACACCATTGCGATATCTTCCCGCAATCGTCTAAACATCCTTGATTTCCTTATAGTATTTTGTCAAGTATGGAATACCTCAGGGATAAACTCAACTCTTTTCTACGGGCGTTTTCCTTACCGCATTAAGTATTCCCCTGAGGATATTGACCTCTTCTTTCTCCAATCGTGCCCGGGCGAAAAGCCGCCGCAGGCGCCGCATCAGCCGCTTCGGTTGCGCCGGATCGAGGAATTCCGTGTCGTACATCACTTGCTCGAGGTGATTGTAAAACCCTTCTACTTGCTCGAAATCCGCCAGCGGAAACGGTGGTTTTTGCGGCGGAATCGCGGAAAACGCTGCCTGACGCAGTTCGTAGGCCGTGACCTGTACAGCCGCCGCAAGATTGAGCGAGGAAAACGTTTCATCCGCGGCGATGTTTGCCAACAACTGACAGTGATCCAGTTCCGAGTTGCTCAGGCCCGACATTTCGGTGCCGAATAACACCGCGACCTTGCCATTCACCGCCTCGGCGATGAGCTGGGACGCCGCTTCGCGCAACGGGATCATGTCGTGGGACAAGTCACGCTTACGCGCGGTGAGTCCGACGATGAAT
>JAYTGZ010000377.1:0-4854 GCA_043733025.1 Pseudomonadota bacterium
TCGGGCTTGGCTTACCTGGACCTCAAACAGCGCGAACTCATCTTCCGGCCCGTGAAGCAGCCTTGGGAAGGCATCGGCCAGACGCAACTCGGCTTCCAGGAACTTTGGATTCCGCTCACCCATGAGGCCACTGACCATGGCGGAATCTACGCCTGGTGGCTCCCGGCCGAATGCGCCGATGCGCCGGCGATTCTGTTCCTTCACGGCGCCTGCTGGAATTTGAGTTGGCACGTAGAGCGAATCAGCAAGTGGCGCGCCATGGGATTTTCCGTCCTCGGCATCGACTATCGCGGTTTCGGCTTAAGCCCCGGCGATCTGCCGACAGAAGCGGGCGTCTACCAAGACGCCCAGCGTGGCTGGGAATACCTGCGGCAACTTGCACCGCATGCGTCGCAGCGCGTCATCTACGGTCACTCCCTAGGCGGGGCGATCGCCATCGAACTCGCAACCCGCGACCACGACATGGACGGCATCATCGTCGAGTCAACCTTCACCTCGATCCGCGACATGGCCAGCGTCAACGTCACAGCCGCACGCTGGCTGCCAGTCGGGGCGATCCTCAATCATCGTTTCGATTCGCTGGCCAAGGTCGGCAAACTGGATGCACCCCTACTGTTTTTGCACGGCACCGCGGACGAGGTTGTTCCCCATCGCATGAGTGAAGCGCTATACGCGGCAGCGCGGGCGCCGAAACAATTGGTGCTGTTTCCGCACCTAGGCCATAGCAATATCCCGACGGAATCGTTCCTCGACTACCAAATGGCGGTGCAGCAATTCGTCGATCGCATCACCCGATCCTGATTCGCTGAACCATTGAGTAGTCCCTACTTCATCACACCCTTGCGTCGTTCCCGCGCAGGCGGGGACCCCGTGTCGTACAACTAAAGACCCTGGATTCCCCGCCGGTGCCTGCCCTCGAATGCTTAACGTCATGCTCAGGGAGATCATCATCGCCGAAAGAACGCTCGGCTCCGATGCACCTCACTTTGATCGACCGCATGAACTGCCGAAAGGACGGAACACCGCACTCGAGCTTTGCGTCCGAGCGATTTGGCGCCACAGCGATTCATGTTCCGGCGACAAGCGCAAGTCGTCGCGTTGCTTGAACAGCGTTTGCTTGAGCATAGGCTGGCCTTCCGGCCTTGCACGAACCGTGCTGATTACAACTGCGAGACATAAGCCAGTCAAGAGAACTGAAATTGGGCCAGATCGGAGGAATTTATCCACAAATGCATTAGAAGGTGATGGAAGAGGTCTATGATAACTGCCGTAGACCCAAATCGGCTCACACGGCTAGAACTAGTACGACCGAGTGATATCCAAAAAATTCCCGTTGACGCGTCGGTGTGTTGGGAATGCGCCTATCCAACCAAAACATGTCCGCGGTCGAAGAGTGTTTAGCGCGTAGGTATTTGGCCTAACATGATGTTTCTTGCAGAGGTAAGCATTGATAAATTACCGCCACCTGGTCTCTTGCCGTTGGTGCTGCCGCGGCAGCCGTTTATGACGCGCATATCTCCTTACCTGATGCCCTCGCTGCGGCCGATGTTCGGATGGCCGCTCGTCGCATGACAACGCGCACCTCCGGTTGGCGGCTTTTTTCCCAAGCGGCCGCCTGCTTCGCCATCGCTACCGGAGTCATGGTTCTTGTAGGGTGGACGTTCGATATTTCGGTATTGAAGGGCTTCTACGCCGGCATCACCATGAAGGCGAACGCAGCCGTGTGTTTTCTCTTCGCAGGTCTATCGCTGTTGCTGTTGGATATACGCGGTGGGCATCATTATGTCCGCGTGCTCGGCCTTGGCTTTGCGCGTCTGGCGACGCTCGTGGGCGCGCTCACGCTGATGCAACATCTCAGCGGCTGGAACATCGGAATTGATGAGCTTTTGTTTAGCGAATTTCCGGGCGAAGCGGCAACAGCAAGTCCTGGCCGGATGGGTGTTAACGCCTCGACTTCTTTTGTGCTGTGCGGCGTGGTGCTGATGTGCCTGTATCGCGGCCGCGCCCTTGTATTGGGTCAGTTCGCGGCCGTTGCGGTATTCCTGTTGGAGCTCCTGGCGCTGGTCGGATATGCGTACGGCGTACCCGAGTTCTACGAGTTACCGCAATATAGCGGCATCGCGTTGCATACCGCGATCGCGCTAGCCGTGCTCTGCCTGGGAATTCTTGCGGCCCGTGAAAATGCAGGAGTGATGGCTGTAGTAAGCGCGCCCACCCCCGCCGGAGCCGTTGTGAGACGCCTGCTCTTATGGGTGCTGGCTTTACCGATTATACTCGGTTGGATACGCGTCATGGCTTTACAACGGAGCTATTTCGACACGGCGTTCGGTACGGCCGTGTTGGTCGTGTCGCTGGTTGCTGTCTTCAGTGCCGTCGTGTTGCGCATGGGTCGCGGCCTGAGGATCCTGGAACTCGAAGGCGTTCAATCGCGCGGTGTGCTGCGCGAAACCGAGGAGCGGTTTCGATCGCTCGCCAATGAAGCGCCGGTTTTGATCTGGGTATCGCAAAGTGACGGTCGACGGATCTGGTTCAATCGAGCATGGCTTGAGTTTACCGGACGCGCCTTGGCGGATGAACAGGGGGACGGCTGGATCAATCAGTTGCATGCCGAAGATCGGGCTGGCTATCTTTCGGCTTATCGCGGCTGCGTTGAGAATCAACGGGCATTCTCGACCGAATTCAGACTGAGGCGCGCCGATGGTGACTATCGTTGGCTGCTCGAGACCGGATCACCGCGTCAGATCAGCGGCGGCGCTTTCGCGGGGTTCGCCACCTCCTGCGTCGACATAACCGATCGCAAGTCCATCGAGCGCGAGCGCGACCGCCTGCTCGAAAGCGAGCGAGCGGCGCGATTGGAACTCGAGCGAGCGGCGCAATTGAAAGACGAGTTTCTCGCCACGTTGTCCCATGAGCTTAGAACGCCGCTCAACGCGATGTTAGGCTGGAGCCAGATACTGCAGAAGTCGCATGGGCATAGCGACGCGACGATGAAGGGCTTAGAGGTCATCGAACGCAATGCTCGCGTGCAATCTCAGTTGATCGATGATCTGCTTGACGTGAGCCGCATTCTCGCGGGCAAGCTGCGCCTCGACGTCCAAGACGTGAACCTGGCCGGCGTCGTCGAAGCCGCGGTCGAGACCGTGCGCCCTGGCGCGGAAGCCAAAGGCCTGCGCATCGAAAGCATCCTCGAACCCATTTCGCAGACCGTGCATGGCGACCCGCAAAGGCTCCAGCAAGTAGTCTGGAATCTGCTATCGAACGCGATTAAGTTCACCGCTAAAGGCGGCCGGGTCCAAGTCGTCCTCAAGCGGGTGAACTCCCACGTTGAATTGGTCGTGAGTGATACGGGAAAAGGGGTCAAGCCGGACTTTCTGCCGCACTTATTTGAACGCTTCCGGCAAGCCGACTCATCGACCGCTCGGGAATTTGGGGGCCTAGGACTGGGACTGGCGATTGTGAAGCAACTGACCGAACTCCACGGCGGGCGAGTGCGAGCCGCCAGTGAGGGTGAGGGTAAGGGAACCAAGCTGACCATCGAGCTTCCCCTGAGTGTAATGCGAACACTCGCAGACGCCGACGCGCCGAGCGTGCATCCGCGTGCACTGCCAATGCAAGCGAAATTTCACGAGCAGGTGCGCCTTGCCGGAGTAAAGGTGTTGGTGGTGGATGACGAGCCAGACGCAAGGGACCTTATCAGGTGGGTGCTCGAGGACAACGGCGCAACAGTGTACGTCGCGGCCTCCGGTGAAGAGGCGCGGCAGGTGCTTGAGGCGAAGCGGCCGGATGTCATGCTAAGTGACATTGGGATGCCGATCCAGGATGGCTACGCGCTGATGACTGAAATTCGCCGCGCGGGCAACGATGTCCCGGCAGTAGCGATCACGGCGTTCGCGCGATCCGAAGACCGCACCCGAGCACTACTCGCTGGTTTTCAGATGCACATTGCGAAGCCAGTCGAGCCGGCGGAATTACTTGCATCGGTTGCCGTGCTTGCGCACGGGGCGCGCACCAGGAACGGCCGAAAAAACGGCGTCTTACCGTAGCCATACGAACGGCGATAATTGAGAGCCGCGAATTCAAGTTGCTGGCAGCCCCAATCTGATTGGCGCCCACGAAATTGACTCGAAACGTCGTCCCTTCGCCGGGTGATGTTTGTAACTCGAGACTTGCATCAAGCAGTTCGCATAAACGCTTTACGATAGACACGCCGATCCCTTCACTTATGAGAAGCGAGCGTGGGAGCGGGGTGCAATTGGACTAACTTGACCCGAGGCAAAGCCAGGCCCCGTATCTTGCACGCAGAGAACCCACCGCGCGGCTGGGCCTTCATTTTCTGCGCGCCATGTCACTATCACCCCGCCGCGTTCAGTGTGCATGAGAGCGTTAACTGGCAGATTCTGCGCGATTCGCGCAATTTTTATCGGCTCGCTGTCCACGTTTTGACTGGGCGGACCCTCCGTGTTCAGAAATAGTCCGCGTTCGGCCACCATTGTTCGGTGGTTGGCGCACAAGTCTTGAAGCACCGTTGTAATGTCGAAGTGGCTTTCGTGACAGGCCTCAGGCCGGGCTAGATTGGTGAGATCCGTTAGCAATGCGTGCAAGGACTCGACGCCCTTCTGAAGCCTCACAAGGAATTTTGTGCGGGTAGCTTCAGGCCGCCGTCTTTGTTTAGTCCTAACGCTGCATTCTGTACCACACCGATATTTCCGCGCAGATCGTGCGCGGCCTCGCACCACAACAGCGCACGCTGGCGTTCCAATTCGTTGATTTGCGCCAGCGCTTGTTCGAGGTCCCGGAGTCGCCCGGAGGCTTCCAATTGTTGCAAGTGCGCGCAGCGAGTCGCGCTTTCTATAC
>JAYTGZ010000378.1:0-3268 GCA_043733025.1 Pseudomonadota bacterium
CCATCATTTGCGCCAACTCGAAATCGCCTTGAATGGGTTTCGAGAACAGCACGCGGCCGAGGATGCTCAAGACGGACATCGCTGCGAGCAGCACCAGTACAAGCCCGCCTAGTAAGGCTTGTGTGGTAACGAGATAACGTAACACTTTACCGATCCCCGTTTGAGTATCGGCATTAGCGTCTTCTTGACCAGGAATGTCTAAACCGGGAATGTCTAAATCGATTCTTTCCATGTTGTTGTTGCCTTGATGTCGCGGCGCTTTTGATCGCGGCCTGAAGCGGCGCGTGGCTGATTCTAACTCGGATCAAACTGTTCAATCAGGCCTCTAGCACTTTTCAGCAGCGCCGCCCCATCGAATCTTTTGGCGCTTACTTCTTTGATCCAGTCATCAAACACCGACTGACTCGCCTTCGCCCAATTCTTTAGCTCGTCCTGTGACAACACCGCAAATTGATTGCCGCGGGCTTCGGCAAGTTTGCGATGGGGGGCGGCGGAATCATCCCAAATTTTTCCCGCGGATTCAGATAATTCCGCGCCGCTGTTGTTGTCAATCACGCGCTTCAGGTCCGCCGGTAAACTCGCATACTTGGCCAGGTTCATCGCCAACACGAATGATGTCGTGTACAGCGCGCGCGAACTCGGATTAGTCTCCGTGTGAAACTTCACCAGTTCGTGCACTTTCAGACTTGGCACGATGTCCCAAGACAAAATCGTGCCGTCGATCACACCTTTGGAAAGGGCTTCGGACACTTGGTTGACCGGCATCCCCACCGGCGTGGCGCCGAACGAGGCCAGCATCTTGGTGGTCCATCGTGTCGGCGCGCGTATTTTCATGCCCTTGAAATCGGCAAGCGTGCGAATCGGTTTGGCGATAGTGTGGATCGCGCCCTTATCGTGGACGTGGGTCACCAACAACTTGACTGCCTTGAGTTCCGTCTGGTCGAGTTTGTTGATATGCACATAGTCCCACAATGCACGGCTCGATCCCTGCGCGGTGTTGGTCATGAACGGCAATTCAAACGCCTCAAAGGCGGGATAGCGGCCGGCGCTCGCGCCCGGAATCGTCCACGCAATATCGACCACGCCATCCCTCACTTGATCGAGTAACTGCGGCAACGTGCCGCCGAGTTGCAGCGCCGGGTAGATCTGGATCTTGATGCGGCCATTGGATTCTTTGGCGATCTTGTCCGCCCAAGGTGCAAGAAATTTGATATGGGCGATAGCCGTCGGCGGAACGAAATGATGAAGCTTGAGAGTCACCTCCTGTGCGCGCGCAATCCAACTTGCGCACAATAATGCGGCAGCCAACCCGAATAACGCCTGTCTTATGTTGAGAATCACGTACTCCTCCGACTCATAACTCGAAGAATTCTACCAGACAGGCGCCGGATGAGAGCAGCCGCTAACGCCGCACCCTGCTTGCCTCCCGGGGGATTTAGAGGCACCGTGGGTCGAATTCTTTTCCCGTCGCCAACTGAGGTTTTTAGGTTGAACGATCCGCAAGGCGCATTCGATTCTCCGGGTGTTTGCGTCGTTGGTTCTAATCATAACTCACCGATATATTAGATTTGTCTTCGCGGCTAACAAATCTCGATTAGTAACCGTTCAAGTCGGACGCCGGCAGAACAACGAGCTACATGCGCGCAAGGACCGAGCGAGCGTTGCGCTGTTCCACCCAGTTCCGTAGCCTCACGGCATCGTCGATGCGTCCGCCCTTGCCCCACGAATCGAGAATCACCATGATTAGCGGCCGGCCGGTAACGGCGGCTTGCAGCACCAGACATTGGCCCGAGGCGGTGATGAAGCCGGTTTTCGATAATCCGATATTCCAGTCGGCGCTACGTGTCAGCCGGTTCGTGTTATGAAATAGCGTCGTCCGCGCCCGGCGGAGTGAGACGGTGTATTCGGGCGTAGTCGAATACTCGCGAATGAGATCGAAACCGTATGCATGCTTTACGAGCGAAGCGAGATTGCGGGCTGTAGACGTATTGGCCGCATGCAAGCCGGTGGGGTCGGCGAAGTTGGTCGAGAACAAACCCAGTGTCTGCGCGGTTTCGTTCATTTGCTTAACGAAGCGCGGTAAGCCACCGGGGTAGGATCGCGCTAGCGCCGCCGCAGCGCGATTCTCGGACGCCATTAACATGAGTCGCAGCAACTCACCTCGGCTCAGCCGCGCGCCAACCTTCAAGCGCGAATGGGTGGGACGAGCTACCGTTGCGTCGGCGGCGGTGACGGATAACATTTGATGCATCGGCTGCTGGGCTTGAAGCACGACGATGGCGGTCATCAATTTCGTGATCGAGGCAATGGGCTGAAGATAGTTGGCGTTCTTGTCAAACAGTACCTCGCCCGATTTTTGGTCCATCACCAACACCGAAGAGGCCATTAGCAAAGGATCGGTCATCACCTCGGCGTGCGTAACGGCGTTGGTCTCCGGCGCCGGTTTCACTTGCTCATTGATGTACGGATAGGCGATGGCAATATTGTCTTCATACTGACTCGCGGCGTCGGGATTGGACTGGGCCTGGCTGGGGAAAGCGGCAGCCAGAAATGCGCACAAGCTCAGAGTTCTCAGCAACTGCATGGTGTTCTTCCTCAGGAATCGGAGTAACGCAACGGAAATGGAAAATACTCAGCAATAAACATACCCGTCCGAACATCTGCCAATGACTAGCCTAATACGGTATGCAAACATCGTCGAATCCACGCATCCATGTTAGCGTGTCGCGTGGAAAGGATGTGCCATTTTTTCCCAAGGCATTGATTGTTAGAAACTTTTAGTTCTCTCCGACTTCTGGCTAGATCGGTCGTGCGAACGAAGTGCAGCCTCGCCTGAATTGCGACAGCGACGGCAATGTGTGACGCCCAGCGTCAACCTGTGCCCCACGGCGCGGCCAGGAGCGTCGCACATACGCGGACGGCTAAACCCTCTTTTCGATGCCTCAAGATCCGCTTGGATATTGGCTCGCAGGGCGATTTTACTAGCGCAGCTCAGGGCTAGGTTGTGCAGATATCGGGATATTAGTGCTTAATGCTTCGGTGACGAAAAGAGTCCGCCCGCCGCGGCGATTATGGCGCAAAGGCTATTTTAAGTTCTTGATTCTCTGTGATAGAATCTGGCACTTCCGTGTCTGCATAGCCTTCACGAACTTGGCGGTTCAGTCCCAATGACCTTCGTCAAGAAAATAGTCCTTAGTCCCCATCGTCTAGAGGCCTAGGACATCGCCCTTTCACGGCGGTAACGGGGGTCCGAATCCCCCTGGGGACG
>JAYTGZ010000379.1:0-2559 GCA_043733025.1 Pseudomonadota bacterium
GCGCGCGCGTTCGTCGGCGGTGCTGTTGAAAATCGGATCGAACGCCAACAACGGATCGCCGGGAAAATACATCTGGGTGACAAGCCGCGTCACGAAGGCTGGGCCGAACCAGGAGAAATGAATATGCGCTGGCCGCCAGGCGTTGTGATGATTGCGCCAGGGGTAAGCACCGGGCTTGATGGTAATGAACCGATAGCGACCTTCTGCGTCGCTAAGCGCACGGCCAAAACCGGTGAAGTTGGGATCCCACGGTGCGTCGTGCTCGTCGCGGCTGTGGCGGTAGCGCCCCGCCGCGTTCGCGTGCCATAACTCGATCAGCGTGCGGGGAACGGGACGAGTGTTTTCATCGCGCACGCGGCCGTTGACGATGATGCGCTCGCCCAGCGATTCGCCCGCGTGTTGATGATTAAGGTCGTGATCGCTCGGCGCTACATCGCTCGCGCCGAACACCGGTCCGGTAATTTCCGTCAAGGTATGGGGCAGCATCACCAAGGGTTGCGCCGGCGCCCGTTTTCGCGACGACACATAGGGCGGATAGAGGTACTCGGGCTGTGTGGCCGTAGCGGGCCGACGATAACCATTGATGTCAGATAAATTTGTTTCCGAATGAGCAAATCAGCATCGGCATACTAGCCGTTGCGCCTTAACCAAAGGCCGCGTGATTATTTCTTATCGACCTCGGCGAACACTTCTCTCGCGAGGCGGAACGCCTCTACCCCGGCTGGTACGCCGCAATAGACGGCAGCCTGCATGAAAACTTCCTGCATCTCCTCGCGCGTCACGCCATTGGTGAGCGCCGCGCGAATGTGCAACTTGAGTTCATGGGGTTTATTCAGCGCCGTGAGCATGGCCAGATTCAGTAAGCTGCGGGTCTTGCGCGGCAAGCCCTCCCGAGTCCAGATCGCGCCCCAGCAATATTCGCTGATGAATTCCTGAAATGGGCGGTTAAAATCATCGGCGTTTTTCAGCGCTTGCTCGACATAGTCTTTGCCTAATACTTCCTTGCGCGTTTCGAGTCCGCGCGCGAGTAGTTCTTTATCCATACTCGTTTCTCCTCAAAGGTTATTAAAAAAATATCTGCCTGGAACAGCGCGTGAGGCTTGCCATTTTGCGTGGCATGGCCTGGGAGCCAATGGCCCGAGGCCAGTGGCTAGCCTAGGGCTACCCCGTATCCATGCGGCTTCTGGCGATTCGGTCTAAAAAACTAGGCTAAGCGACGCCCCTGATCCGCACTGAGTTCGTGTATGCCGATGACACGCACGGTTTTTTCCGCATTGCCGCGTCCCGCCACCAATTCAACATTTTTCGTCCCCAGCCAGTCTGCGAGCAATAGCAACAAAGCCTGGTTCGCTTTGCCTTTTTCCGGCGGCGCCACGATCCTGATTTTGAGCCGGTCGCCTAACACGCCAACAATTTCCGAGCGGCTGGCGCCCGGAACGACCTTGATGCGTAGTTCCATTCCGTCGCGACAACGGCGCAAGAACCCAACGCCGTGCTCAGTCGATTGCAAGTAGCGCAAGCAAGTCGGAGGGAGAATCGATGTAGTGCCGTGCCTCCCATTTGTCCGGCGGGTTGCCATTACCGAGATAGCCATAGCGTGCCACCACTGGCGTCATGTTCGCTGCGTTCGCGGCCTGAATATCGCGTTCGTCATCGCCGACGTAAATCATGTTCGATGAGGGCGCCATGGCGAGGGCTGCGGCGGCAGCGCGTAGACCGTCGGGATGAGGCTTGGCTCGCGCTACGGAGTCACCCGAAACGATGCACCGCGCCCGTCGATCCAAATTCAACGCCGCGAGCAAAGGTAACGTGAAGCGGCTAGGTTTGTTGGTCACGATGCCCCAGGGAATTGTGCGCTGCTCCAACGCGGTGAGCACGTGTTCCATCCCGTCGAACAAGTGCGTATCGCGGCAAAGATTTTCTTCGTAGATCGCGAGATACTCGGCCTTCATTGCTTCGAAATCGGCGTGATTGGGCTTCAATCCAAAACCGATTTCCAACATTCCGCGCGCGCCCCCGGAGACCAGGGGGCGGGAATGGCTTAGGGGCAGTTCCGGCTTATCGTATCGGCGTAGCAGCAGGTTCAGCGCGCCACCCAGATCCGGGGCCGTGTCCGCGAGGGTGCCGTCGAGATCGAACAGGACCGCGGCAAGGTTCACGGGCGGCAACCAATGGTGTAGTTGACGCTGGTGTCGGAACCCAAGGAGTAGACTTTGCTGAACGGGTTGTAGCTCATGCCGATGAGGTGGTCGACTTGCAAAGCCGCTTGCCGGCAATAGTTCGCTAGTTCCGACGGTTGAATGAACTTGCCGTAGTCGTGGGTGCCTTTCGGCAATAAATTGAGCACGTATTCCGCGCCGATGATTGCGAACAAATAAGATTTCGGATTGCGGTTGATAGTGGAAAAAAATACCCAGCCGCCGGATTTGACCAGGGTCGCACAGGCCAGCACGGTCGCCGCCGGATCGGGCACGTGTTCCAGCATTTCCATACAAGTGACCAGATCGAAACTGTGCGGTTGATCCCGCGCCAGGTCTTCGGCGGAGATCATGCGGTAGT
>JAYTGZ010000380.1:0-4346 GCA_043733025.1 Pseudomonadota bacterium
GGGATTAGCGCCGTACAGCCCGTCGTGTTCGCTGACGAGGTCGCGCAAAATCAGCATGCGCAGGCCCACGGTGATGGCGTAGTCGTGATCTTGGCGCGGCACATAGAGGTGCGCGCCCTGCCCTTCCAGCCTCGTCATCAAGCCATAGACGGCGAATTTGAGTTCCAGTTCACTGAAGACTTTGCCGGGATTCTGCGCGAACACCGAGGCCACCAAAGCGACCGGCGTGACCGGTATCACGCGGCTGATCTGGTCCATCATGCGTTGCCCGAGCTGTTCGACCGCGGCGTGGCGCTGGCCTTCGCTGAGGATGCGGAAGTTGACGCCGTGGTCCGCCACGTAGCGCCGCATCGACAGCGGTGGACCGAAGTTAACGCAGGCGTAACCGAAGCGATACCAGCGACCGCTGACCATCCGCCATAAATTCTTCAGCAAAAACTTGAACGACGTAAACAATGCATGCATAACGCCGGGTGGCGAAACGTGATCGTTTTGCTTTAGCAATAGCGTGCGGTCTTCGAGCACGCGATCATAGTTCACACCCACCGGCACGAACACCAAATCGCGTTCGCCGTTCGGATCAAAATTTTTCACCATGTAGTCGAGCAGGCCCAGCTTCGGCCTGCGCAGTGTTCCGTCCATGGTCAAACCGCCCTCGGGAAATACGGCTTGGCACACACCCGCTTCGGTTGCCATTTGCACGTAGCGTTGCAGCACGGCGCGATACAGCGCGTCCTTCGAATTGCGTCGTACGAAGTAGGCGCCCAAGGAACGCACCAAGGCCTGCAGCGGCCAGGTTCGCGCCCATTCACCCACGGCGTAGGATAGCGCGGTGCGCTCCGCCGCAAGGAAGGCCACCAGAATATAATCCATGTTGCTGCGATGGTTCATCACGAACACGACACTGGATTTCGGATTTACCGCGGCAAGCGCTTGGCTGTCGGAATAGCCGAGCCGCACGCGGTAGAGAAATTTCGCGAAACCTTTCGCACAGCGATAGCCCAAGCGAAAATAAAGATAGGCATTGAACGAGGGCACGATCTCACGAGCGTAGCGATCGACTTTGCGCTTCGCCTCTTGTTCACTGGCATTGGTTTCATTGCGCCAATTCTTCTCGGCTTGCTGTACCGCCGGATCATGGCACAAGCGATCGATGACGACTTCGCGGCGCGTGAGTTTGAAGGCAGGAATCTCGACGTTGAGCCGCGTGTTGGTTTCTTGAATCACCTGGTTCACGCGGCGGCGAAAAAACCAGCGCAGGCTGGGCGTGAGAAAATGCTCGATAACGGCCCATAATGCCAGCGCCGCGACGATCAGCAACAACCAAAACGGAACGGCGACGTGGTGGGCCATGGATGATATTTTAAGAGTTACATTATCATAACAGCCGGCAAACGGTTTGGAGAACGCAATGAAGATAGTAGTAATGGGTACCGGCGGCGTCGGCGGCTATTTCGGCGCACGCCTCGCGGCGAGCGGCGCCGATGTCACCTTTATCGCCCGCGGCGAACACCTCGCGGCGATGCGGCAGGATGGACTGAAAATTCTCAGCACAAACGGCGACATGACGCTGAAGCCGGTGATAGCGACCGATGACCCGGCGAGCATCGGCCATGCCGATTTGGTTATGATCTGCGTGAAGCTATGGAGCACGGAAGATGCGGCGCGCGCCATCGCGCCGTTGATGGGGCCAAACAGCGCCGTGGTGTCGTGGCAAAACGGCGTCGTCGCGGAAGATATTTTGATCAAGCAATATGGCAAAGAGCGCGTGATCGGTGGCGTCTCGAACATCGCCGCGCTGATCGAAAGTCCTGGCGTGATCCGCCACAATGGCGCCATGGCGCGATTGATATTCGCCGAACTGGACGGTAAGCCATCCAAGCGTATTGAGGCGTTTGCCGCGTTATGCAAACAAGCCAATATCGAACACGTGGTCAGCGACGATATCACGCGCGCCATCTGGCAAAAGTTTATCTTCCTCGCCAGCTTCAGCGGTATGACGTGCGCAACGCGACTATCCATCGGCCCGCTGCGCAGCGATCCGCAGACGCGAGCGATGTTCGACGCGGCGTTGCAAGAAGTCGTCGCAGTCGGCCGCGCAAAAGGTGTAGGCTTGCCGAAGGATCAAGCCGAACAATCGTTGACTTGGGCGGACAACTTGCCTGCGACCATGTTCGCGTCCATGCTGGGTGATTTGAATCGCGGCAATCGCTTGGAGTTGCCTTGGCTGAGTGGCACGGTTGTTAAGCTCGGTGAAGAACTAGGCGTTGCCACACCCGTCCACAAGTTTATCTACAACGTACTGAAGCTACATTCAAACGGGAAATCGACAACGAACTAAAGACTACTTAGATACGTCACAAAAATGTGCCGTTCCCGCGAAGACGGGGACCCATTGCGCTTGACTAATGCCCACGGATTCCCGCGTTCGCGGGAATGACACTCAGGTTGTTTTATTTTCAATAGGATCGGATCGCATTAACATTAATAGGAGAGTTTCACACAATGAGTAACGACAGCCTAACGATCAAGAACTTCCGCGTTCGTGCGGTCAATGTGCCAATCAAACGCCCGCTGGTGACGGCAAGCGGCGACATCGGCTTCGCGCCGCTGGTGTTGCTTGATCTCGAAACGGAGCAAGGCATCACCGGGCGCAGCTATGTGTTTACGCTGACGCCGATGGCGTTGAAACCCACCGCCAACTTGATCCAGGAAATGTTCAGCGTCGTCAAAGGCGATACCGTCGCGCCTTTCAGCGTCGAACAAAAACTGCAGAAGCGATTTCGCTTGCTCGGGCTGCAGGGCTTGGTCTACGTTGCGCTGTCGGCCATCGACATGGCGGCGTGGGATGCGCTGGCGCAAGCGCGAGGCGTGCCGCTGGTGCGTCTGCTGGGCGGCGAGGTTCGCCCGGTGAAAGCCTATAACAGTTGCGGCCTGGGGCTGATGGGAAAAGAAAAAGTCGCGGCACAGGCCATCGAGTTGCTTGAAGGCGGGTTCAACGCGATGAAGATTCGCCTTGGCTACGCCACCGTGCGCGAGGACGTGGAAGTCGTTCGCGCCGTGCGCAAAGCAGTGGGCGACAACATCATCCTCATGAGCGACTACAACCAAGGCTTGACGCCGACGCAAGCGCTAGTGCGTTGCCGCGCGCTGGACGACGAAAGCCTACACTGGATCGAAGAGCCTATTCTCGCCGACGACTACATAGGCAATGCGCTCATCGCCCGCGACACCAAAACGCCGATCCAGATCGGAGAGAACTTCTGGGGTCCGCACGACATGCACAAAGCGCTCGCGGCGCAGGCCTGCGATTACGCCATGCCGGACCTCATGCGCATCGGCGGTGTGTCCGGCTGGATGCGCTCGGCGGCCATGGCGGAATCGGCGGGCATGCCCATGTCGAGCCATCTTTTCCCGGAAGTGAGCAGCCATTTGCTCGCCGTCACGCCGACCTGTCATTGGCTGGAGTACGTCGATTGGGCCGCGCCGGTTTTGGCGGAACCGATCGTGATCAAGGACGGCCACGCCGTCATTCCCGATCGCCCCGGCAATGGCATGAATTGGGACGAAACCGCCGTCGGCAAGCACCAAGTAAACTAAACGCTGCGCCAGAAGCTAAGCGGGGCGCGGCGTTCCGGCCAAGCCGCGGCGACAAGCGCACGAGTATTGCCTTCCGGCTCACTACCGCATGACGAATGTACCGGCTTGACTATCGCGCCGCGGCAGGCGTATAAAACTAACTACGTTGGCATTTCAATGTATGGAGGAGTTATGAAAATGCTCAGGTTGGTTGGGGTGGTCATGTGCGGTTTCACGTTCACGATCGCGAGTGCGGAGCAGAAAGATACGCGGGCCGGGAATTGTGAAGACGCCAAAAGCCAGTACGAATACTTCTGTAAAGGCGATTCAAACGACATCATGATGCAGGTTCCCATCGCCTGTAACAACGCCAAGAAGAACATGGCGGCGGCATGCGAGGGCAAAGTTGAGCCCGATCAGCCGTACCAATTCGAGGAGAAGAAATAGGCGAAGCATCCTTGGGTTTTGTTAAAAAACTACTGCGGTACCCGTCTGCGTCGCAAGATGAACAAGTATTCGATTGTGTCGCCTAACAAGGCGGAAAGCGCGGAATCACCACCCCCGCAAAGTTGATGCTGCGGAGCAACAATATCTATTGCGATCAAGAGACTTGCGCGATGGACGCGGAAGGTATTAGATATGGGTCGTAAGGCAAATATCGCGTGAGCCATGTGTTTCAGTCCCACGGGATAAAAGGGAAAAATACTTTAAACGAGTCTGGGAAGGAGACATTTAATGAAACATTTAGTGTGCGGGTTGGCCATGGC
>JAYTGZ010000381.1:0-8255 GCA_043733025.1 Pseudomonadota bacterium
TTCCCCGCCCTCAAAGCGCTTTGCACCTCGCCGATCAAAAAAGCGCCGGGGCGCACCGAGTTCCAGCGCGGCGTCTTATCCCAAGACCCGAACGGAAATTGGACGGTCAAAATCACCGGCGACCAAGGCTCGGGTATCCTCAAATCCATGAGCGATGCGAATTGTTTCATCATCCTGGATCAGGCCCAGGGCAACGTTGAACCGGGCGCCATGGTCGACGTGCAAATTCTGGAGGGTGTAACATGACACTTTTGGGAATAAATTCGCTTTAGATAAGTAGGGCGGGTCCCACCCGCCATCTCGATTGGAAAGACCGTGGCGGGTGGGACCCGCCCTACTATCTGCCGTTACAAAAATGGTTTGTGGTTTTAATGCGCCGCGATCCTTTACGGTGACCGCTTGCAATGACACTATTGACAATAATTTCGCTCTAGGAGAAACAAGATGAGAAAACTGATGTTTGTCGTTCTGGCGGCAGTTCTAGCCAGCGCCTGCGCCACCGCGTCGCAGCCCAAGCCCCGCGTGTTCTTCGTTGAACCGAAAGATGGCGCGACGGTGCCGCAGGAGTTCAAAGTCGTCATGGGTGTCGAAGGTATGGCAGTGAAACCGCTTGGCGAAATGAGCCCGGATACGGGCCATCATCATCTCTTAATCAACGTCGCGAATGTGACTGAAGGTGAGATCGTCCCCGTCGACAAGCCCGAGCAGTACAAACACTTTGGCAAGGGCCAAACGGAAACCAGCGTCAAGCTCGCGCCGGGAAAATACACGCTCACACTACAATTCGCCGACGGCGCCCATCGTTCCTACGGCGAGCGCATGCGCAACACCATTAGCGTCACGGTGCAGTAGGTCTTGATCCCTTGGCTTAACCCAGAAGACTCTTTTCCTCCGCTTTCCACCGCCCTCAAAGTTCCCAGCGGCCTGCTCGCCGCTGGCGCTGATCTTTCCCCCGAGCGACTGATTCAAGCCTACCAACGCGGGATTTTTCCCTGGTTCAGCCCTGGCGAGCCGATATTGTGGTGGAGCCCCAATCCGCGCATGGTGTTGTTTCCGAACGAGCTGAAGGTTTCGCGCTCGCTGCAAAAAATCCTACGCAATCGAGCCTACGAAGTTCGCGTCGATACGAGCTTTCGCGCCGTCATGTCCGCCTGTGCTCAGTCGCCGCGCGAAGGCCAAAGCGGCACCTGGATCACTGACGAGATGATCAATGCCTATTGCGCATTGCATGACAAAGGCATCGTCCATTCGGTAGAGACCTGGATCGAAGGCGAATTGGCCGGTGGCCTCTACGGCATCGCTCTGGGCCGCGCGTTTTTCGGCGAATCCATGTTCGCCCGCGCGACGGATGCCTCGAAAATCGCGTTTGTGCATTTGGTCCGCCAACTTCAGCGCTGGCAATTCGGCGTGATCGATTGTCAAATGCGCACCGATCACCTCGCCCGCTTTGGCGCGCGCGAAATTCCGCGCAGCCAGTTCAGCGAATTACTTACGAAATTGGTAAACTGTGCAAATCCTGGCACGCCCATTCCATGGAAGTTCGACAATGGCCTTAATGAATGACATCCCGGCGGCAAAGCTCCAGTTTTACGCCACCGCGCCCTACCCTTGCAGCTATTTGGCCGGCAAGCTCGCCCGCTCTCAAGTCGCCGCCCCGAGTTACCTGATCGACACCGCCACCTACAGCCAACTGGTGAGCCTCGGTTTTCGCCGCTCCGGCGCCTTCACCTATCGGCCCTATTGCGACCATTGCCAGGCGTGCGTGCCGGTGCGCATTTTGACCAACGAATATGCCGGCAATCGTGCCCAGCGCCGCGCACAGAAACGCCACGTGCATCTCAACACCACGTTGATGGGTCTTAAATTCGATGCCGAACATTACAGCCTCTATCGACGTTACCAAATTTCCCGCCACACCAGCGGCGGCATGGACCAGGACAGCCGCGAGCAATATAGTCATTTCCTGTTACAGAGCAATGTCAGCACCCATCTGGTGGAATTCCGCGAAGGCGATACCTTGCGCATGGTCAGCATCATCGACGAATTGGAAGATGGGCTGTCGTCCGTCTATACCTTTTTCGATCCCGACTTGCCCAACTCCAGTTTCGGCACCTACAACGTGATCTGGCAAATCGAACTCTGCAGACGCCTGCGCCTGCCCCACTTATATTTGGGCTATTGGATTCACGACAGCCGAAAAATGGCCTACAAAGCCAATTTCCGCCCGCTGGAAGGATTCATCGAAAGCCGCTGGCAAAGGCTTAATCTCGATAAAACATAACTAGCCAATCCTGAAACCTAGTACCAGCGTGGCTTTGGCCCAAGGTGGCCCTAGGCCAGCCCCCCACCCAGTATCCATGCGGCTGCTGGCAACCCTATAATCACAATTAATCGCGTTCGTACATTTTTGTTCTATTCTCTCGCCCGCCCGCTGCTCTTCCGCCTCGATCCGGAAACCGCCCATGATCTGACGCTAGGCTCGCTCGCGAAAATACAGCGCCTCGGCCTATTGCCGGCCAAACACTATTCCTCGGCTAAACCGATCCGCGTAATGGGTTTGGATTTTCCCAATCCCGTTGGCCTCGCCGCCGGCCTCGATAAAAACGGCGATTACATCGACGCCTTGGCGACCATGGGCTTCGGCTGCATCGAGATCGGCACCGTCACACCGCGGCCGCAGCCCGGCAATCCCAAACCGCGCATGTTCCGCCTCTCGGAGCAGGAAGCCATCATCAACCGCATGGGCTTTAACAACGACGGTGTGGAGCAGTTGATTGAAAACGTCAAGCAAAGCCGCTTTCGCGGCATTCTCGGCATCAACATCGGCAAGAATGCCGAAACGCCGATTGGGCGCGCTGCGGACGACTATCTCGCCTGCCTTGCCAAAGTCTACCCACACGCGAGCTACGTCACAGTCAATATCTCCTCGCCGAACACCAAGAACCTAAGACAGTTGCAGCAAGAAAACGAATTCGATGCATTGCTGTCTTCGCTGAAGCGCGAGCAGCAACGCTTGCATAGCCGGCACGGCAAGTACGTTCCCCTCGTTGTAAAGATTGCACCAGACTTAAGTGAAGCGGACATCGACATGATCGCCGATCGCTTGCTCAGACACCAGATCGACGGCGTGATCGCCACCAATACGACATTGTCCCGCGCTGGCGTCGAACAATCGCCCCACGCGCGAGAGGCCGGCGGCCTGAGTGGCAAGCCGTTGCGACGTGCTTCGACCGCCGTGGTGCGCCGCCTGGCACGGCAACTCAACGGGCGCATTCCCATCATCGGCGTCGGCGGCATCACCAGCGCCGAAGCCGCGCGGGAAAAGCTCGATGCCGGAGCGAGTCTAGTGCAGGTTTATTCCGGCCTCATCTATCGCGGGCCGGAACTCGTCGGCGATATTTTGGCCGGGTTATAACGATGTTGATCGGCGTTCCGAAAGAAATTAAAGGCGGCGAATACCGTGTCGGCATGATGCCGGAAGGCGTTGCCACGCTCGCAAGCAATAGCCATCGCGTGTTGGTGCAACACAGTGCCAGTCAACGCATGGAAGGCATCGCCCGCGATCTAAAAATTTTCCACTCCCCACTGGACACGCTTCTGGCAAATTCCGATCCATGATAATCTTGACCAGAGGCGATCCGCGGGACGACGTCTAAGGGTTTGTTGAAAAACTACTGCGGCACCCGTCTTCCGGCGTCTACGCGCCGTGCGCCGCGCATACAGGCATCCTCGCTACGTTTTTCAACAAACCCCTGCGAAGTGAAAACAAAACGCAACTGATAAATGGAAAACTACCTCTCGATCGTCGTCGGCACGGCGCTCGTCGATAATATTTTGCTCATCAAGCTGTTTGGCCTGGGCCCGATGTTCGGCGGCGCGCGCCGCCTCGAAGCGGCGCTGTGCATCGGCCTGACCACGGCGTTTTGCCTAACCATGTTGACCGGCCTATCGTATTTGATCAACGAGTATGTTTTGGTCAAATACGAAGGCGAGTTCCTGCGGGTCTTGATCTACCTCACTCTCATCGTCACCTGCTGGAAGTTGAGTGACGCGTACTTAAACCGCACCAACCCGCTGCTGAAATCGTCGTTAGGGATCTATTTTCCGCTCGCATCCATCAATTCCGCGGCGCTGGGCGTGCCACTTTTGCTCACCCTCGAACAAGTGAATTTTTTCGAGTCGGTTTTTTATGGCTTGGGCCACGCCATCGGCTTTACTTTCATTCTCGTCGTCTTCAGCGCGCTGCGGGAACGGCTGGAAGTGGCGGACGTGCCGGTAGCCTTTCGTGGCACGGCAATCCTGTTGGTGACGGCGGGCATGATGAGCCTGGCGTTCCTCGGTTTCATCGGGCTGATGAAATGATCGCCGCCGCCGCGCTCCTGGCCCTGTTCATCGGCACGGGCATGGTTGTTCGCCGCCTCGTGCCGCTGTTGCGATTGCGAACGGATGCCTTGGAGGCGCGCATCAACGCCGTTCTACCCCAAACCCAATGTGGCCTGTGCGGCTTTGACGGTTGCCGTCCCTACGCCCGCGCGATCGCAAATGGCGAGGCGGACATCGATCGCTGCCCGCCGGGCGGCGACGCCGGTGCGAGAAAACTCGCGCGGCTACTGAAGATCGACGCCAAGCCCGCGGACCGCAGCCGCGGCGTGACAAAACCAGCCGCGCTCGCCGTGATCGACGAAACCCGCTGCATCGGCTGTACGCTTTGCATTCAGGCCTGCCCAGTCGATGCGATCATCGGCGCGGCCAAACAGATGCACACAGTGCTGTCGCGCAACTGCACCGGCTGTGAACTATGTATTCCCCCCTGCCCTGTCGATTGCATCGATATGCGGCCCGAGGCGCTCATTCATGCGTAAGCTATTTGGCTTTCATGGCGGCATCCATCCGCCGGCCCACAAAACCGAATCCACCGTGCGGCCTATCGTATGTGCACCGCTGCCCAAGCGCCTGGTGCTGCCGCTCAAACAACACGCCGGTGACGGCGCGATAGCGGCCGTCCAGGTCGGCGATAGGGTGTTAAAAGGGCAGATGATCGCGACTCCCGCATCGGCGATGTCCGCCGCTGTCCATGCGCCGACGTCGGGCCGCGTGATCGCCATTGATCGGCGAATAGTACCCAGCGCCGATGGCCACGACGCCCTTTGCATCAGCATCGACGTCGATGGCGAAGACAACAGCGTCACGTTCACGCCTTTTCCGTTCCAGCATAAGACTCGTGCCGAGGTGCTCGATTATCTTAGCGTAATGGGCGTGGTGGGCCTCGGCGGTGCGGTATTTCCTAGTGCCGCGAAATTAGCCGCCGATCACGGCACACCGATTCACACCTTGATCATCAACGGCTCCGAATGCGAGCCCTACATCAGTTGCGATTCCATGTTGATGCGCGAGCGCGCCGGCGATGTGGTGCGCGGCGTCGCGTTGCTACGGCAATTGTGTGATGCCCGCGACGCCATGATCGCCATCGAGGACAACAAGCCCGAGGCCATCGCCGCCATGCAGGCCGCCACGACGCGGCACGGCGGCGGCATTGAGATCGTGTCACTGCCGACGATGTATCCCTCCGGCGGCGCCAAGCAGCTCATCAAACTCTTGACCGGCATCGAAGTCCCCGGCGGCCGCCACGCGCCGGAATTCGGCGTGCAGTGTTTCAACAGCGGCACGGCCTACAGCATCTTCCGCGCCATCGATCTGGGCGAACCGGTGCTGACGCGCATTATCACCATCACCGGCAATGTGCGCACGCCGCAGAATTACGAAGCCTGCCTCGGGACCTCGCTGGGCGAATTGCTCGCTCTCGCCGTCGAGGAGAGCGACACCGATGGCCACATCGTCGGCGGCCCGTTGATGGGCTATCGGATCGACAGCACCGACTTGCCTCTGGTCAAGGCGACCAACTGCGTGATCGCCACCTCAAAGCGACTCTTTCCCCAGGCCCAGCCTGCGCTACCATGCATCCGCTGCGGCCAATGTGTCGAAGCCTGCCCGGCGGAGTTGCTGCCCCACGATATGTATTGGTTCGCCAAAGCCAAAAACTTCGATCGCGCCGCCGATTACTCGGTGCGGGATTGCATCGAATGTGGCGCCTGCAATTATGTCTGCCCCAGCCGCATTCCGTTGGTGCAATACTTTAAGCAAGCGAAATCGGAACTCGCCAACCAAGCAAAAGCCCAAGCGTTCGCCGATGTGTCGCGGGAACGCCATGAGCATCGAGAAGAACGGCTCGCGCGGCTGGAAACCGAGCGTGCCGCGCGCGTTGCGTCGCACACCAACGGGACGTCGCCGAACGAAGCCATTGATACCGTTCAAAATGACCAAGCATTGAAAGATGCCGCCGTCCAAGCAGCCCTGGCGCGGGCTCGCGCGCGGCGCGAGCGCCACGCCCGCAGCGGTGCGCCGTCATGAAAACCACGGCGATCACCGGCAAGCTAACGGTTACGAAAGTCATGTTCAAGGTGTTGCTCGGTTTGGCGCCAGGCATCGTTGCCTACGTTTGGTATTTTGGCCCGGCGATTCTGGTGTCGATCGCCATCGCCAGTGTCACGGCACTGGCCGCCGAAGCGATATTGCTGAAAATACGCGGCGTGCCGGTGTGGCCATTCCTGAGCGACATGAGCGCTTTGCTCACGGCTTGGCTATTGGCGCTCTCCATGCCGCCGCTGTCGCCCTGGTGGCTTACGGTGACGGCCACATTATTCGCCATCGTTATCGCCAAGCATGTATTCGGCGGCCTCGGCTACAACCCCTTCAACCCCGCCATGGCCGGTTTTGCCGCGGCGTTGATCGCGTTTCCGTCGGCCATGAGCCATTGGTCGCCACCCAACACGATCGCCGCGACTCGCGTCGAATTTCGCGATCAGCTTAATCACATCTTCCGCGAGTTCTCGAACAAAGCCTTTATCATCGATGCGGAATCCATGGCCACGCCCTTAGATACGCTGAAAGTTCACGCCGGTAACAAGGAAAAGATAGCCGATTTTCTGTACATGCCGATCTTCGGCGATCTCGCCGGCAAGGGCACGGAAATCATCGCGCTCGGATACTTGCTCGGCGGCTTGTTTCTATTGCAGCAACGGCTCATCACCTGGCATTTGCCGGTGGCGTTCATCGCCGTGATGGCCGGATTGGCGGAACTGTTTCATCTGATCGATCCGGCCAAACACGCCGGCGTATTGTTCCATCTATTCGGCGGCGCAACCATCCTCGGCGCGTTTTTCATCATCACCGATCCCGTCTCGGCGGCCACTACGCCGCGCGGCAAACTCATCTTCGCGGCGGGCGCGGCGGCGTTGACTTTCGTCATCCGCGTATTCGGCGGCTACCCCGATGGCGTCGCTTTCGCCGTGTTGTTCATGAACATGTGCGTACCCTTGATCGACGCCTACACCGTGCCGCCGGTATTCGGCCGTAAGCCCAAGAAACTATCGCGCGAGTCCCCGTCATGAGCGCCAGCAGCGCAGCGAACCAACGTAACGCACTCATACTATTTTTCGTGGTGCTGCTCGGCCTCGCGATCCTCGCGCCGATCAACAGCGTCACACGCGAGATCGTCATCAAGCGCGAGGAAGAAGAAAAAATGCGCGTTATCAGCCAGATATTGCCCGCTGATTTGTACAACAACCGCTTGCTACGCGATAGCGTCAAAGTTCCCCCCGATCAAGAGCTGTTGCATACTCGAAACCGCACGCTCGCCTATCGCGCACGGCTGAATGGCGAGCCGAGCGCCGTGGTGTTGGAAATGGTGGCGCCGGACGGTTATAGCGGAAATATTTTTCTGATTGTCGCGGTGAAAGAAAATGGCGCAGTCACCGGTGTGCGCGTGCTGAACCACAACGAAACGCCAGGCCTCGGCGACTATATCGAAATCGTCAAAAGCAATTGGATTAGAATTTTCGGTGACGCTTCACTAGCAAATACCAGCGATGCGCGTTGGGAGGTACGCAAGGACAGCGGCCGCTTCGATTTCGTCACCCGCGCCACGGTGTCGGCGCGCGCCATCGTCCACGCAGTGCATCGTGCGCTCAAATACTATCAAGCTCACAAAGAGGAATTGTTCCGGGAAACGTGAAATAGATCAGTCTGGGCAAGCATCGACAGGAGGCAATGGCCCGAGGTGGCCCGATGGCCCTAGGCCACCCGGGGCCAGCCCCAATACTGTTCGGTTAGCCGTTCGGGCTGAGCAAGTTATTCACCCGTAGGTTGAAAGGCGGAATTGAAAAACAGGGCAGCGCTGTTACTGTGGGTGGTGTTGC
>JAYTGZ010000382.1:0-11921 GCA_043733025.1 Pseudomonadota bacterium
ATCTGTATTCCATGCCGCACCTCCATTTGTGCAGCATATCCTCGCAGCTAAAGCTGACCGGCTAAAGCCGGTGGTTTAAACCTTATGATCGACAATTAATTTATGCTTCCTTAGCGGTCGCGACTTCTACAAATCAACGTAAATTTTCGACTGCCAGGAGGATGCTCTCCACCGTCTCTGTTGCCAATGCTTCTAGTTGGTTTATGTCGCCTCGAACTTCTAGGCGACCCAACTTCTCACCATCACGTACTAATACGATTTCGATTACGACAGCGTCACCATCTTGTCGATAAACACCGCTGGGTTTAATGGCACGTGGCATTGCATCGGCATTTACGTAAACCGAGTTTGTATTCCTATTATTGCCGACACGCACACTCGAATAACTTACTTCTCTCATCCGTTCGCGAACACGCTCCGTAAGGGCAAGACTGTCATAAAGTTCCGTCATGTTTTGCAACACTGGATTGATAAGCAATCGCTTTGACTCTGACAATGGAATGCGAATGCGATCATTTGCAGTGAGTTGACCGACATCGAAACTTTGGCCTAGAGGCGCACTGATAACAGGCCTTTGAATTCCACCGATATTGTGGGCCAAACGTGGCACCTCATCTGCGGCGTATTCGAAAATACGACTGACGTCGATGAATGCATCTTCACGCAACGCAGGCCCCTTCATGCCCTGCAGTAAGGCATAAGTCAGGAGCCCCTGTTGGTATTGCGTCGCTTCATAGCTCACCGCATCTGCGGCGCTACCCATTAGCACGTGCAATCCCACGCGATCGGTGAGCCGCTCAATCGCGCGAACCTGGCTAGAGGGTAAATTGCGCTTTTCTACTAAATTGGTTGCAGCTTTTCCGGCAGCGCAAGTGTCTAAAATCATAACTTGCTTGAGAGCGGGTATTTGCTTAAGCCAATCGACGAGTTCGGCGCTGCTAATACTGGAATGCCGTCTCACTTCAGGATCTTCTAGGTTAGTCGAACGTGCCTCCTCAGTCAGGAAATGGTAGTCATCGGCCACCGCCACACCATGTCCCGCCAGGTAGACGACCACGACATCTTGTGGTCCGGCAGCACGTATCTTTGCGAACGCCTGCTCAAGGTTTTTCTTTGATGCACGTCTCGACGACCCGTTCGTCGTCGAGAGCAAAACCTGGAGGTCGACCTTTTCAATTCCGAAGAGCCGCTTAGCACCGATTTCCAATGCTGTCGCCATGTCTGCGGCATCTTTAGCAGCATAGCGAAGGTCGATTGATGATCCCTCGTAATCAGACACTCCTACGGCTAATGCCCATAGGGTTGGCGGATTGGACGCATTACCTGGTGCGTTATACGCAAGCCTCAACCCGCGACTCGTCAGATACCCAGCCCTATTAAACGCGCGCACCTCAATTTCGTTTTCTTTCCCAGGAAGCAAGTATGGATGCCCACCAATCGGAAGGTCCACAGTCAGGTCAGATTCCGCTCCTGTCGCCGATGTACCGCGGGCATCGGCCGTAACTTCTTTTCCGTTCAGATTAACGACGATGCGGCCAATCCCACCACCACGATTCGTGAGACGTATCCTTACCGTATCCCTATTCGGTTCGACCAGGCTCACATCGACCGCCGGGAAAAGCTCTGGGTTGGCAAATAACTCAACGGCTCTCAACGGGTCCGGATTTATACCCCACTTCTTTCCCAAGAGTCCGGGATCGTAGTAGCGGGCCTTGAGCTGGCTCAATGCAACCGTTTCATTTGCGACTACCCAGTGAAGTCCGTCAATCTCACCGCCTCGAGAAGCATCGAAACGACCAAGAGGATCGATCACCGCCCATTGCTCGTCTCCGAAACTGACAAGTCGGGCAAGCGGCGCTCCTGTTTTTGCGTCCCACAGCCCAACGGTATGGTCACTGCCAGCGGTCGCGACAATGCGACCGTCCTGAGAATAGCGCGCCATATGGACATCATTATCGTGGCCCCTCAGCAGCGCAACTTCATGCCCCGTTGCCCAATCCAAAATCCGTACCGTGTGGTCATTGCTCGCTGTGACAATCTGCGTGCCGTCCGGGGAGAAATCCAGCGACACGACGAGGTCAGTGTGGCCGGTAAAGCGCTGCGTTACCTTTCCTGTATCAATATGCCAAACTACAACGGCTCCATCGTTTGCATTGCCGATGGCATGCTTACCATCTGGAGCGAATCCAAGGCCGCGCAAAATATCGACCTCGTATTGCTTGACCGAATCTTTCGATAACGGATCCCAGACATTGACAAGTGTAGTGAGGTTGACCAAGCCGATAAGTCGATGCCCCTCCGGCGTGAAGCCAAACCAGGAATAATCTTCGCCATCGAAACGCGAAACTTCGCGTCCGGTTTCAAAGTCCCAGACACGAACGGTATCCAAAGAAGCCCATCGGCTTGGATTTTCCTTACTGCCAGTCAACATGAGGCGATGATTTGGGGACAGATCAGCATATACGACAGGTCCTTGGTGACCTGATATTGTTTTAAGCAACTCGCCGGTCTCTCCCCGCCACACACGAGCCGAACCATCTTCGCTGGCGGTTATTAGGAGGTCGCGTTTCTCAGCGAAACTTACATAGTTAACGGGCGACTTGTGTGCCGCAATGACTCGAGGTGTGGCGCCATTCGCGATGTCGTTGAACTTAACCGTGCCGTCGTCGTGTCCTGTTACAAGGTAGTTGCCGTCCGGTGACGGCGTAGCAACTTGCTCATGATCGAATTCACGTATCGCGAAGCGACGCACCGGCTGACCAGCATTTGCATCCCAAATCCGGGCATCAGTGTTGCTCGCGACCCAAAGATGCGCGCCGTCTTTGGAAAAACCTATGGCCTTCGTGTCGAGTGCATAAGTCCCCTTGGTACGGCGCGCGAGATTACCTGTTGGAATATCCCAAAGCTGTATGTCCCCGCCCACGGTTATTATTTGGTTATCGCCCGAAAATGTTCCTGCATACAGACCGTTGCCTGAGGATTCTCCAGCGAACGTATGGACCGGCAATCCAGTAGACGTTTCCCACACCTTTACGGCACCTACGGACGACGGAATCCCGCGACTAGTCCGGGTCTCAGTTTCTGTCACACAGCTTATTTCGGTTAGGAAATAGTGGCCTGAAGGCGAAAACACTGCGGGGCCGCGCCCCCCGGGAGGGTGCCCAGAAATACAGCGTTTCGGTGTGCTAAACGTTGTTACTAGCTTGCCGGAAGTAAGGTCCCACAGCCGAGGAGCATTCCAAAAACTATTCGTTAAAACCTGAGGCAAAAATGGATGAAATGCCACTGACTCAACGGTTTTTGGTTGATCACCAACATCCATAGTAACAACGCTACGCTCAATATCCCAAATACGCGCCATCTTGTATCCGCCTGTTGCCGCGAGTCGCCCGTCTGGGGAAACAGCAACCGAGAGAATGACGATGCCTCCAGTTGTTAGACGTTGCACTTCGTTGCCCGACGTTAAATTCCATAGTCGTGCTGTTCCATCTACGCTACCCGTTAAAAGGCGCTGCCCGTCTGGATGAAAGGCGACCGAAGTTACGTTGTCTGAATGCCCCTTAAACTCCCGCGCCAGTTGTCCATCGTCCAAGTTCCATAGCCGGGCTACTCGATCGAAGTCACTAGCAATGGCAACTTGCTTGCCGGACGGAGAAACGGCGACACCTTTCACGTTGCCCTTGTGTCCAGTAAAACGGCGAATCTCGCGACCAGTTGCGCGTTCCCACAAAATGACTTCACTCCAGGCAGCGGTAATGAGATAGCGCTGATCGGGCGAGATTACGGCGGCGAAAGGAAGACTCGGATGACCAAGTTGGGCAACTAGGCGTGGCTTTTCCTGCGGTTGTGCGCTGGCATCTACATCGCTGGCGATCGTAGAGAATGTAGCAAGCGCAAGAACCAATTTAATGGCTTGTCGTAACATTGTTTGCATGGGCCAGATGTAACTCAGCGACCTCCTTTTTCTGTCATTTTTCGAAAAATGTTGGCTAGATTGGTCGAATTACCGTTCGTTTCGTTGCGGTTCCAAACATTTGTTGGACGCGCCCCGCGACGATAGTGCCTTCGCCAAGGCTCATCTTCAATCGCCTATCGGGCCGGCTAGGGCATTGGCGCTTGCAGGCAAAATCCGACGGAGCGCTTGTCGTAGTTGTGGCCTCCGCCACTGTTCACGTTAGTGCGATCCCAGACGTGCAGGATGATGGCATAGCCGCACGGATCCATGGGCCCGACCGACGGCGGACCCGCCACCACTCCTGTGTTGACCGTGTATACGCCACCTGCGACGCCTGGATCCGCAATGCCGCCCCCATAGAACACCGATGATCCGCCGGGGGGCGCGGGGAGTACACCATGGGTCGGATAGTTCGGTGGCCCACTCGGTTGGATCTCAAAGCTGAATGAACCGAAGTAGGCATCCGTTGCCGTGTAGTGGCCGGAAAAGATCGCACCTAGAGCAAAGTCAGCGCACTGCACTCCGACGCCCAGGTTGATATCGAGTGCCACATCGGGTGGTGTGTTGTCGACGAGCACGCTTACTACATTGCCGTGCGAGTCCATCACCCCATCGTTATCGGTATCGAGCTCGATGCGCATATCGAAAGTGTGTCCATCTTCGCCTGCCGTCGAGTACCAGACGTGTAGCACATGCTTCTCAATTGCGTGATTGAACGAGTAATCCTCGTACGGATACCAGCCGGCCGAGTCGGCGTGTATGGTGATGAGCGTTTGCGTCCAATTGACACCGTCGAACTCGTTCAGGAACAAGTCCAGCCCACCGGGTTCAGTGGTCATAGGGACATAGGCGATGTCCGACGCCAGGTGCGGCTTGCGCATTACGCGGTACCGCAGTCCGGGCGTCGGGTTCGACACCAGACCCGACATCACGATGCGCCCGCCAAAGGGACTATCGGCGCAGGCCAGTCCAGTGTGAATAGTGGAGCCGTTTGCTTTTCCGTTACCATCGATGTTGATCTCAGCCACGTCTCCCACGGAACTGAGGAATGGCACTTGCCCATCCACATCGGGACCCGGCTTAATGTGAATCAGCGTCTCTTCGCGGTTTCCCCAAACCGGTTTGTAGTTGGGATTGGCGGGAGGCGGAGGCGTGTTCCAGGAAAGGATAGCCCGCACCCGGGCGGTCACTGGGCCCTTGTCACAAGGCTTCCGGTGAGCGGTAAGGTTGACGGGCAGGAACACCGCATAGTGAAGTCCGTCAGCAGGTACGTTGGAGATGTCGTGCACGGTCACTGATGTGGTACCCGCGTAATTCCACCCGCTGCCGTAATCGATCCAGAACGCCACGTATTGCTGGCTGCCGAACTCGCACAGCCCCCCCGAAAATCCATTAGGCAACTTGATTTTAATCACGCCCACCAGCAGATCGTCCTTTGGCTCGAGACCGATGCACGTCAACTCTTCATATGAAGTGTTACCGTCGGTCGAAAGATAAAGATCGAGGATCGAGGCCCAGTCGATTGCAGTGCTCGATATGCCAAAGGGACTACCCGCGAGCTGCGCTACCTGCGGCTGCGTAAGAGTGTTCGCCAACTGTTTGTGCAGGAAGCGGTGCGGCGGAACGTCCTTGCCCTTGTATCGCTCGAAGAGCTGAACCGCGGAGAGAGGCTGCTGCTTGAGGAGCGCTACGGGCTGCTTGGTGTCAAGCAGAGCCTCCAGGACAGGCGGCAGCTTCAGCTTGGCATGCGTGAAGAAGGCATCGAGGTCCGGCAGCTTCCATGCGCCAATCTGGATGCGGACCTCCTTCACATTGCCCCAAACAGGCGGGAAGTCTGGGGTGTTCGCCGGCGGCATATCAGTCCAGGAGAGAATAGCCCGGACGAGTGGAAGATTCTCGGTAAAACAGATACGCTCAGGCGGGTTGATGTCGAGCGTGACCGCATACTCGAGGCGCCCGTCGAAGGGCATGTCATACGCCGTGAAGTTGGTGATCCCTTGGTCCTGCCATGTTGCGCCGTTGTCGTAGGACAGATAGAAGCGGACGTATTCCTGGGTGCCCGGGGAGCAGATGCCGCCACCATAGCCCCCGTTTTGCTTAAGATAGACAACGGCCTCGAGTTTCCGGAACTGCGGTTGGTAGCCCACACAGCCCAGTTCCTCATAGGTTGTATTGAAAGACATAGGGAACTTCGGGGTGAACGGACTATTCTGCAGATTACCGAAGTAGTTGGGATTGGCGAGCAGGAAGGCGCGGAACTTGCGGCGATTTTCGTCGATGCCCCCGGCAGCCTCGCTCTGCAGCCGTGGCTTATTAATGGCCTGGTCGGACACTTTGTCGAACTGACGCGGGATAGGCACGCTGTTGCCGTGTCGGTCGAGATAGAGCACCATTTTCTTGCCCAAGTGTGCTTCATGCGCTTCGTTGTGCGAGCCGTAGATGACGCGAACGGCAGGATAGATGTCCATCACAAAACCAGCAGCAGGCGAGTGGACGACACCAGCTTCGACGCTCTCCACTTTTGCGCCGGGCTGCTCAGGTGGCTTCCAGCCTTCTTTCACCTTCTCGGCTAAGCGCTTGGCCTCGGCGACGACGTGGTTTGGAATCTCGGGCCAGTGAGCCTCAAGAAAGCCGATACCACCATTCTTGGTCAAGCCTAAGGTCACGTTTGACGACCACACCGGAACTCCTTCGATCTGGCGTGAAAGCCGTGCATAGGCTTTGCCGGATATGGGATCTTCGAGTCGCGTCTTGCCTGTTTCACGGTCAAATTGCGCCGATTGTGTCTGTTCTCGTAACACTTTGCTTTCGGCGACTTCTTTTCCAGGAATTTCGAGTTTGTCCAAGATCGCTTGTGCGGCACTTAGGTATTGCGCATCCGGGCCTTCGAGTACGCCGTTCTCCTGACCGGCACCGAAGCGCGTGTCCTGCACAAAAAATGTGCGGCTGTCGAGTCGCTGGCTGAACAATAACGTCTTGGACTGGATACCAACCACCGTGCCCTGCGAGCCGCTCCGCACCACCTCGTCAAACTTAAGACTCAGGGATTCAGCGAGCGCACGCACACGTTCCATTTCTCGCTCATTTTCTTGAGTTACTAAATTCGTGGGAATCATTATGTACCTCAATTCAAAAAGAGGATGTTTACGCGCAGATCCATCGCCAGGCGAACCAGTTGGGAACTGGGTCGGACCTACCGTCCTTTACTTTCTCGTTCTCGCGCCGGTCGATGGCATCATCGCGGTTTTCGCCAGCGGCAATCACTACCGCACAGCATCCGTTCTGAATATCAATCGTGCCGGTCGCCATCCATGCGTCGCCCACACTTAGGTAGGGGAAGAAGAAGAACGCACCGGAAGTGTAAGCAGCAAAGTGAGCTCCGCGGCTTACGCTGTCGAGCGTATCGGATGCGCTTGTGCCCGAATGGCCGACGGCAACGTGCAAGCCCTGGAACACCGGAAACCAGTTATTGCTGATCGATACCAGATCCATGGGGCAACTCGCGTCAAGGAAACAGAACTTCAGGTTGCCCGCGCCGTTGCCCCATCGTGACTGCGTTCCGATATTGGTGTTGTCTGGTTTGCCGAAATTGCCGCAAACGGCTATGAAATCGGGGGACGTGGCAGCCGGCGGGTTCTGGCAGATGCCATGTCCGGTATAGAAATAAATATCGGGCACATCACTACCGCCGTTCGGCTCGAGATCTGCGCTCCCACCATCGCGAAAATCGGAGCCCCAGACATCGCCGTTCTCCCAGCGGCTGAAAAGCTGAAAACCTCCTAAGTTGTACCAGGAGCGGAAGGAATCCGCTTCCGGTATGGTCAGGGGAAGGTCCGGTCCAGCGCCGCAGTTGGCCACATAATCACGTACAGCGCCTGTTGAGTATCGCATTTGGTGCCTCCTGTCGCAGTGAGTTTAAATGAACAAACACCTCAACCTGATCTTCTTTGAAGACCTGTTATATATTGGCAATTACAAGCAAATCCGTACCACTTTAATGACTTCTCTATAATCGGAGCTTGCTCGAAGAATAGGGATTTTAAATGCTCCTTTTCGCCGACCATCAAACTGTCACTCAAACCAAACTATCACTCAATCTATCACTGCGCAGGCGAGTAGTCGAGCGCATGAGTGTTTGGTAAAAATTTTGCTCTAACCAAATGCCCATCGCTGTTCCTCTTCTCGTCGCCGCAAAGGTGGGGACCAAGGCTGTTGACGCATGGATCAGTTTACGGTCGAGAACGGGCCCTACGCAATATGCCAAACGGCCTAAGCCAAAAGTAGTAGATGCGGTGCAGCAAAGACGGGTTCGCGAATGCCAGGCAGGAGTGTTGATTCCTTCTTAGCATCGTATCGGATCGCCATGGTGATTCCCCTACTTGGTCAAGTAGGATTTCCAGGCCCTATGCCGAGATAAAGAAATATTCGATCAAATACTCAACCTATGCTGCGGCGCAGAATGCGTCTTCGCCTTTGGGAGGAGAAGACACGAAACGGAATTTAAAGCACGCTAAGCCGTAGCGCCAACGTTTTGTACGCCGCCCCGCAGCGGCTGAAACTCGTCAGGTCCAAGTGTCGGTGATGTTTCCCAGCGGTAATCGCCGGTTAGATTGACATGTTCCCAGCCCAGGGGGCGACAGATGGGCAAGATCGCCGGGTGCGGGATGGTGCCCCAGCTTTTGCAGGTGATCGACCACTCGCTGTAAGTACGTCGTATTCCATAGAATGATGGCGGCGACGAGCAGGTTTAAACCGCTGGCACGATGCCGCTGGTTTTCATAGGAACGGTCACGGATTTCCCCGAGGCGGGTGAAGAATACCGCACGGCGAAGTGCATTTTGCTGCTCACCTTTGTTGAGGCCGACGTGACTGCGTCGACGCAGTTCAGGGTCTTGTAGCCATTGCAGCGTAAACCGTGTCCGTTCCAATTTTCCGAGCTCACGCAGTGCGAGCGCCAAGCCGTTCTGCCGAGGATAAGCCGAGAGCTTGCGCAAGATGACCGAGGCAGTAACGGTTCCGGTTTTGATCGACATCGCAAGTCGCAACAGTTCGAACCAATGATCGGTGATGCTACGAAGATTGATCGTCCCCGCAACGAGCCCGGCGAACTCGGGTGGCACCCTCATGCCCGGTAATATATAGAGTCGCTTGTCCATAATAACAAGGATTCGCGGCGCAAACAAAAACCCCAGCAGCCGGCACATCGCGAAGACGTGATCCGAGAAACCACCGGTGTCGGTGTAATGCTCGCTAATGACGAGACTACTCTGGTGGTAAAGCAGCCCGTCCAAGACGTGCAGTGCCTCGTTAGCCGTGGCGGCAATGACCTTGGTGTGAAACGGCGCAAACTGATCGGATAAATGCGTGTAGAACTTCACACCGGGGTCCTGACCATAGTGCAAATTGATGAGCCCGCCGACCTCGCCCCGGCCACCGGCGCGAAAGAATTGAGCGTCAGACGAGGATGTCGTCCCACTGCCCCAATGAGCCGCCAGTGGCTGGCGATGTTGCGCATCGGTCAAGCCGGCCAGGGCCTGCGCATAACACTCTTCGCGCACGCGCCAATCGGCCGTCCAGGATAACTGCCGCCAGGTCGTCTCGTGGCAGGCCTCGGACATGCGTGTCAGCCCAAGGTTGATGCCATCGGCCAATACTGCGGTAAGCAGCGCGTGCCGATTCTTCGGTGGTGCCTGAGTGCGCAAATGCAAAAAACGATCCCCCAGACTGGTCCACTGATCGACCTCGGCGAGCAGTTCGGTAATCTTTACGTGTGGGATCAGCGCATATGCCTTTTCGGCAAAGGCTTCGGCGGATTCCGGGGTATTCTTGCGCAATGGTGAGATGCGCAAATCTCCGTCAGTGAGCGAGACATCGGGTAAGGTTTTCTCGCGTGCCTTGCGTGCCACCATCGCCAGCTAGCATCAATTGTGCTCTTGCTAGCACGATCAAAGCTCCTGGCTAGCATTAATTAAGCTCCACAACACCCGCTGCCGATACCCCCTCGACAGGGGGTGTGCGATTCCCCGTCATTGACTACGCTACACACGTCGGAGTAATGCATATGCCGTGACTTTCGTGCGGCGCATCAACAACGACCGACGGGCCACCGCAACGCGCGGTGGATAAATCGAAATGCACAATGGAGATAATCATGTTCAATAGGTTAAATGATGTACACGAAGTTTTAGTTCCCTTACGCGACGACGAAATCGTTGCCGTGACCGGCGGATCCATATACATCGACGGCGTTTATGCCGGCGAGGGCGTCCTAAACATCCATCCGTGGCCAGGCGGTGTTCCGGTATGGAATAAGTGGCCCGACGGTTCCCGCACGCCGCACTGAGCAGCGACGAGCTACTTGTGATTGCCGAGCGGATCGTGGGTTTGGGTAAGCAGCGCTTCCTCATACTTTCATCCGTCGGCAACACCCGCGTTGCGCAAACAGAATATCCACATCATCCAATCGCCGCATAAAAAGGAATTCATCATGTACCTAACGCATATCGGCAATACCATCAGCAAAATATTCAAAATACTCACGCTTCCCGTCATCGCTTTCGCCATTGCCGGATTAACCCAGCCGGCCTTTGCTCTGCAAGATTGGACAGTTGTCCCGGCAGGATGCGCGGGCACGGACAACAACTTTTACAGCGGAACGCCGTCCGCGGCATTTCCCGTTGCCCGCTTCATCGTGCCCGGCGGCAGGCTGAGTTTCAATGCCTCACACACCGGTTATATCGCCATCGTGTGCAATGTCGATAACCCGCGGGATCTGGGTACCAACCCAGCGTGGGATCAGTTGGAAATAACCTACATCGATCCAGACGGCGTGCACACGGTCGACGTTCACACTGGCGACACCTATCAAGTCTTCGCCCAACTCATCCGCGTGAACAAGACCACCGGCATTCAAAGCGTCATTGTCGAGTTCAACAGCAATAGCGACTGTCCGCTGGGTTCATTTTGCGACGGCACGGCGGTGCGCAGGATGATAAAGCCCTTTAGCCACGTGTTCGACTTCGCTAATTATGCGTATGCCGTATATGGCCGTCTTTATCGCAGAGAAGCCCACCTGACGGTGAAACCGATCCTGATTCAGATGCGCTTAAATAATCGGTGAAGCGGGTAGTCTTTTCAGACGCTCTTTTTTAGCCGACGACATAATTAAAACAAGTATGGTATCCACGCACAACACAACTCACCTATCGATGGTCTAAATTTTCAACGCCGTAAGGTGAGCCGGGGTCCCCTCGTTTTCAGTGCAATAATTGACGGTACGCAGAGCCAACACTGGCGCGCGGGCGGTTCCGCAAGCTATTGATTTTACAAGCACTGCTGTTCACTTTTGATAGGCGTATTGTGATTGCTGCACTGATGGAGGCACACGATGCAACGCTGGCAGACAACGTACCTTGGCATGAGAGAGCTACCTCGCGAGATCAGCACCTTCGAAATGCAGGCATTTTCACTTTCGGGCCTGCCGAACGCGAGGTTCGAGGTTGGACGAAGCCGCTACGCGGAGTAACCTCCCTGCGCCCGGACACGATTTATTCTGCACCTTCGCCCCTTCAATTCTGTTGGGGTGATTTTGCAACATTTCGTGAGGACTAACCATTATGAAACCGAGCGCCACGGCTGATTTTGATCAGCGCTACCAAACCCACCTCAAACACCTCAAGCGTCCTTGTTATTGCGCTAAATCATATCCAATCAATTGTTAAATGGGGGTGTCAGTAGGGTGAACAATTGTTGCGTACATTATTCGGGTTCGGATAGGGCAGGGCAGGGGACTCACTTTCAAGGCGGGGCGTCCCTGATAACACGTCGCTTTTCACCACCCTTAATCGCCGCCAACTACAGTACATTTCAATTGAAGTATGAGTCTGAGCGGGTTGGTTTTTGAGTGTGGTTAGGCGGCAGATTTCGATCGGTTGAAAATAGTTTTAAAGAGTATTGCACGCGCGTT
>JAYTGZ010000383.1:0-2957 GCA_043733025.1 Pseudomonadota bacterium
GGCCACCGTGTCGTCAACGGTGGCGCCCACTACAACGAGCCGCAACGCGTTACCGCGGAGTTGCTCGATGCGCTGCGCCGCATCAGCGCCTATGCGCCGGAGCATCTGCCTTCCGAGATTGGCCTGATCGATTTGTTTCGCGAGCGGGTTCCGGGTCTGCCGCAGGTAGTGTGCTTCGACACCGCCTTTCATCGCGATATGCCGCGAGTCGCCAAGATCTTGCCCATTCCTCGGCGCTTCCAGGCGCAGGGCGTCGAGCGCTACGGATTTCACGGCCTGTCCTATTCGTTCCTCATGGAAGAGCTGGCACGCGTGGCTGGCGCCCGGTGCACTGCCCGCCTATGTGGCGGGATACAGGCGCGTCAGGATTTCCCGCATGACGTCCTCGATCGCGTTGCGCAGCACTTCGATCAAGCCTGCTCATCAACCTCGTCGCGCAAGGACCACAAGTGCGCGAAGTCCTCGCGTCTTGTCATCTCGTTATGTCTCGCACACAAAATTTCGGGCGGGCTCTTTCTTGCGCGTCGCGAAAACTCAGGCAAAAGCGAAAGTGCAACCACCGGCAATGAACGATCATTTAGGAGGGAAAACGGTAACCCCAGGAGATTTAAAACAGTAGTGACACGAGAATCTTGACTATCGAAGATGAAAAGAAAATGGGCGACTATCAAGCCGAAATAGGCAGGACAGAAATAATACGCGTCCGAGACAATTTCGAGTTATTTTTGCGCGAAGGTTTTGGGATAGTGGTAGAGTGCCTCCAATGGGCCGCAGCAGTGCGGCATCGCTCGGTCGACCCCGCCGGAAACGGATACCTGCGATCGCCAGGACCAGAGCTACCCGCGCGGCGGCCACCTCACGCAGTGCAGATGATTGTGAGTTTTTTCGTAGCGAGCGCGACGCTATTGGCGGTTGCCGCCGCCTGGCACCGGCGTATTCGGCGTAAAGTTGCGGCACTCCGGCCCTTTGTTCAGGAACTCATGATTACAGTCGACGGCCAGATTTCCCCGGAGGTCGTATATAAATCGGGGCTGGACGGGGCGCCCAAGCTTTTATCTGAAGAGAGCTACCAGGTTCACGATTGGTTGACTCTGATGGCCTTCGGAATCAATCACTCGCTAGTGCCATTTTCGATCGTTTCTGTCAACCTGATGTGGACTCAATCGGCAGAGTCCCCGTGTACCTTGGAATCGCGCCTGATCGCGGCCATGTTGATTCTAAAGTAACAACGATTTTACGATGAAAGGACTCACCCCCACATGACGCGTAACGTTCTCGTAATTGAAGACGAACAAGAGGTCGCGAAACTTGTAAAGCGGCACCTCGAAGAATTGTCATGCGCGGTCAAACTCGCCTATGACGGCGTTTCCGGCTTGAGAGAAGCAGAGTCGAGAGTATACGACCTCATTCTCCTTGATCTGATGCTGCCGGGTATCGACGGTTTGGAAATCTGTCGTCGGCTACGCATGCAGTCCAAGTACACACCGATTTTAGTACTCACCGCCAAATCGACGGAAGTCGACCGCGTCCTCGGGTTAGAAATGGGGGCCGACGACTATCTCACGAAACCCTTTAGCGTTGCCGAGCTGGTCGCGCGCGTGAAGGCGATCTTTCGGCGAATCGATGCGTTTACCTCGGCCAACACTGCCTCGGGAGCCGCGATCACGGTCGATGACATCACGATAGACCCCGAAAAACGCGAAGTCGTCGTGCGCGGGCGCAATGTCGATCTCACTAGCAAGGAGTTTGAGTTGCTGCTGTACTTCATGCAAAATCCCAGACGCGCGTACAGCCGCGCACAGCTCTTGGACATGGTGTGGGGCTACAGTCACGAAGGCTACGAGCACGCCATCAACTGCCACATCAATCGGCTGCGCGCCAAGATCGAAGAAAACCACGCGACGCCCAAGTACCTCTTGACGGTATGGGGTTTTGGTTACAAATTCTCCGGCGGCGATCCCCCGCGAGAGGCATAGCGCTTGTTTCGCACCCTTCACAGCAAGCTACTGATCGTTTTTCTTGGCTATGGCGCCATGATGACGATCATCTGCCTGATCGTGCTGCGCATGTCTCACGAGAATTTCCACCTCGAGATTGACCAGAGCCTGAACGAAGCGCTGGCGGCTCGCCTCATCAAAGAGCATCCCATCGCTGATGCCGAGCAACTGGGCCACGACGCGCTGCAACGGGTGTTCGATCATCTGACCGCGATCAACCCCGGCATTTCGGTCTACCTACTGGATTCGAACGGTCAGGTAATGGCCTCCTCGGATCCGCCCGGCAATGTCGAGCGATACCGGATCGACATACAACCGATCCGCGCTTTTCTCGAGCGTACGAGACCCTTTCCGATCTTAGGAGAAGATCCGAGCGATTTAACAAGGCGCGAGGTGTTCTCGGCGTCTCCTGTCTCGATTCGCGGTCATCCCAACAGCATCCTGTACGTCTTGCTTCATCGACAACGCCACATGAGCGGCGCCCAAGAGCTGGAGCGCAACTATTTGCTTACCGAGGGCAGCTGGTTCCTCCTCACCGGCGCCACCTTTGCCATACTTGGCAGCGTGTGGATCATTCGCGCGTTGACCTATCGGCTCGGGCGGCTTGCCGCCGCAATGGAGAAGTTTCATTCCGACGGATTCACCCAGACCCCCTGGCCGGAAGCGCCGTCGGCGAAAGAGCCCAACGATGAAATCACATGGCTCGGCAACCTTTTTAACCAAATGGCCGCGCGCATCGTCGCCCAACTGCAGAAGCTTCGGGCGAGCGACCAAGCGCGGCGCGAGCTGGTGGCGAATATCTCGCACGATCTTCGCACGCCACTCACCTCACTGCAGGCGTATCTCGACACGCTTGCGCAGAAGGACAATGCGCTCAGCGCGGCGGAGAAGCGGGAATATCTCAATATCGCCGTGGAACAAAGCCAACGTCTAGCAAGGCTGATCGACAAGCTCTTTGAG
>JAYTGZ010000384.1:0-5719 GCA_043733025.1 Pseudomonadota bacterium
ACTACCCGAAATACCTCGAGCTTGATTCATTCAAATAATTCACAACCTCTCAATCCTAAACCTCCCGCTCAGACTCATACCTCGATTGGAATGTACTGCCACGGTTCTCGGATGATGGGTTTCGCTTGCACTCTACCCATTCTATTGCGCCGCGGCAATCTTGCCGCGGGGCGCATGGCCCTAGGCCAGCCCGTACCCATGGGCCTCTCCAGGTTGCCTTGCGGAAAGACTCGCGAATTTTTCGTCGACAACTACGAGGTAAAGCTAGTGATACCTTACGCAGAATCAACTCGCCAGATTCACCCCGAGCAACGACCCAATCAGATAGGTTGCCGCGCCCGCGGCGGCGCCGATTGACAACATGCGTAAGCCACTGAGCAATGCGCCGCGCCCGGAAAACAGGCTCAACGCGCAGCCGACGCCGAACAGCGCCGCGCCCGCTAAACCCACCGACCACCCTAGTCGATATTCGCTACCGCCGATCAAAAACGGCAGCAGCGGAATCGCCGCGCCCACCGCAAACGCCAAAAACGACGTCGACGCCGCGCCCCACGGCGAACCGAGTTGATCCATGTTGAGCCCGAGTTCCTCGCGCGTGAGCGTGTCGAGCGCCTGTTGCGGGTTGCTGGTCATGCTCGCCGCCAATCGCTGCGCTTCATCTTTCGCCATGCCGCGCGCCACGTAGATCAGGGCGAGCTCATCGGTTTCCTCTTGCGGATAGAGACTTAGCTCTTCGCGTTCGAGATCGATTTGATATTCGTACATCTCGCGCTGGGACCGCACCGAAACATATTCGCCGGACGCCATGGAGAACGCCCCGGCCAGCAGGCCGGCGACACCGGACAACACGATGAACTTCGAATCGCTGCCCGCGCCGGCGATGCCGAGGATCAGACTGGCATTGGACACCAGGCCATCATTGACGCCGAACACCGCCGCGCGCAAGTTGCCGCCGTGACCGAGGCCGCGATGACGTCCGGCCTCGTCCACATGCTCCTGCGAAGATGTGGCGCCCACCGGGCCGCGATAGACCGACAGACCGCGCACCTTCATCGCCGCCAGAATAGGCCGCAAGGTGCGCGGGTTGAAGTGCGGAATCAAAAAAGCGACGATGCGCGTGCGCAGCCCCGGCGTGAACGATCCCGGCGCCGCGCGGCCGTTTTTGCTAGCCCGGCCGGACCATATGCCTGCCTGGCGTTCCGCCGCCGTGGCAAGGTCCAGAAAAAGCGTTTTGCGCGTACCGTCTTCGCGCGCGGCGAGGCAGCGATAAAGATGGGCGGAGGACATTTCTTCGCGCCAACCGTTTATTCCGTCGGCGCTATCTTGATGTGGGGATGTCATATTGACGAGCAGATAGTTTGAGAGATTTTCTCACAATCCTTGCACCCGAAGCACCACTTTGTCCCATTCTGAAACATATCACTCCGCGCGCTGCTTTCATCTTTGTCAATTTCGAAGCGTTATGATCTAATCGCTGCATGGGAAAACTATTCAAAAGCATCGGGGTCATCGGCAAATACGACAGCCCGAATCTCAGCCGCCCTCTGGCGCAGGTGATCGGTTTTCTGGTTCGGCTCGGCCACCGGGTCGTCGTCGACGACAAGGCGGCGACCCAACTCGAACCCCACACACTTAAGACCGCGCCACTAGACAAGATCGGTCAGCACGTGGATTTGGTGGTGGTGTTGGGTGGCGACGGGACGTTGTTATCCGTCGCCCGCACCTTGGCGCCCCACAACATTCCGCTCATCGGCGTGAATCTGGGCCGGCTGGGCTTCTTGACCGACATTCCCATCGACGAACTGGAAACCACCTTAAAGGCCATGCTCGATGGCAGCTATACCTACGACGACCGCACCTTGCTCACCGCGACAGTCATGCGCAAACGCAAGAACGTATTCAGCACGCTGGCTCTGAACGATGTGGTCGTGAGTCGCGGCGCCATGGGCAGCATGATCGAGTTCGAAGTCTATGTCGACGGCCAATTCGCTTATAACCTGCGTTCCGACGGCCTGATCATCGCCACGCCCACCGGTTCCACTGCCTATTCGTTATCGAGCGGTGGACCGATACTCCATCCGTCGCTGCCGGCGCTAGGCCTGGTGCCAATCTCACCCCACACGCTGTCCAATCGACCGATCGTGATTCCCAGCAAATCCCTGGTGGAAGTCGTGCTCATTCGCGGCGCCAATGCGCGCGTGAATTTCGACGTGCAGTCCCATTTCGATCTGGAGCCCGACGATAAAGTCGCCGTCAAGGCGCACGAGGCGCCGATCCGCTTGCTCCATCCCCACGGTTACGATTACTACGCGATGTTGCGGGAAAAACTGCACTGGAGCGCGAAGCTATAGATCTGGGGCATGGCAATGTTGCTTAGCCTCTCGATCCGCGATTTTGTTATCGTGAATAGGTTGGAATTGTGCTTCGATTCCGGCTTCACGGTACTCACCGGCGAGACCGGCGCGGGAAAATCCATCCTCATCGATGCCCTCAATCTGGTGTTGGGCGAACGGGCCGATCCCAGCGTGGTCCGGCAGGGCAGCGAGCGCGCCGAAATCGCGGCCGAGTTCGACGTGGCAGAGCGCAAAGAAACCCGCGCCTGGCTGAAAGAAAACGATCTCGCCGCGCAGGATAATGTGTTACTGCTGCGCCGCGTGGTTGAGTCGGCGGGGCGATCCCGCGCCTACATCAACGGCCGGCCGGCAACGTTGCAACAATTACGGGAATTAGGTGATGGCCTGGTGGCTGTTCACGGTCAGTTCGCCCATCAAGCGCTGCTACAGCCACTGGCGCAGCAACAACTGCTGGATGATTTCGCCGGCGCCTCGGACCTCGCGCGCAAGGTCGCGCAAGGCTATGAGGCCTGGCAGTCGCTCAAGAAGCAACGGCTGCAATGGCAAACCAACGCCGCGGCGCTGGAACAAGAACGGGCGAGCCTTGAATTGCAACAAAAGGAATTATCGCAACTCGAATTCCAGGCCGGCGCGTGGCAGGAACTGCTTGCGGAACACAGCCGCTTAAACCATGCGGCGAGCTTGATCGAAGGCGTGCAGTCAGCGCAGCAAAGCTTGGACGAGAGCGACGAGGCGTTGCTGCCCCAGATCAACGCGGTGCTCGAACGGCTCAAGGCGCTGAGCGATTACGATCCGGCGCTAAAAGAGGTCATCGAATTGCTCGAACCTGCCGCGCTGCAATTACAGGATGGCGTCTACCGGCTGCGTCACTATGCGCGCCGCCTCGACATCGATCCCGCGCGGCTCAAAGAAGTGGAAACGCGTATCGAAGTCATCCACAACACGGCGCGTAAATATCGCATTCAACCGGCGGAGTTGCCGGATCTATTGGCGCGCTGCGAGGCGCGCCTAAGCGAACTCGGCGGCGGCGCCGGCATCGACGCGCTGCTGGAAAAAGAGCAAGCCACTGAGGCGAATTATCGTCAGCGCGCCGTCGAACTCGGCGCGCAGCGCGAGAAAGCGGCGAAGACACTGTCGCAAAAAGTCACGGCGTCGATGCAAACCCTGGCGATGCAAGGCGGCAAGTTTGCCGTGGATTTAGTCACTCGTAACGAGCCGAGCGCCCATGGCCTCGAACAAGTGGTGTTCAGCGTCGCCGGTCATCCCGGCGTAACGCCCGGCGCAATCGATAAGGTTGCCTCCGGCGGCGAACTTTCGCGCATCGGCCTCGCGCTGCAAGTGGTGATGAGCAAAGTCGCGCGGGTGCCGACCTTGATTTTCGATGAGGTCGATGCCGGTATCGGCGGCGGTGTCGCGGAGGTCGTAGGTAAGCTACTGCGGGAATTGGGCAGCCATCACCAAGTCATGTGCGTGACCCATTTGCCGCAAGTCGCTGCGCAAGGACAACACCATTGGTGCGTGAGTAAATCCGTCGCGAAAGGTATCGCCAGCAGCGCCGTGGATGTATTGAACGCATCGAGCCGGGTGGATGAAATCGCGCGCATGTTGGGCGGCGTGAAGATCACCGCGGCGACACGCAAACATGCGGCGGAGATGCTATCGCTTCAATCTCCTTAGTAAGATTCGCAACGTGAGCCGAACGTCGCTACGCACCGGCTCTGCGTCCCACGATGATGAGATCGCGCTCGACGCCGTCGAGCTGCGCGACTCGCGCAAGCCTGCCCCACTCTTCGAACCCATACTTGCGAAACAAGCGCAGGCTCGGTGCGTTGTGTCCGAAAATAAATCCGAGCAGCGTATCGACGCGAATCGCCGGCGCGTGGCGGATCGCCTGTTGCACTAGATAACTGCCGAGCCCGCTGCCGCGATGATCGGCATGCACGTACACGCTAATCTCGGCGGTCTTGTCGTAGGCGGGCCGGCCGTAGAAATTCGAGAAGCTCAACCAGGCGGCGACAGCGCCGTCTCGCTCCACCACCCACAGCGGACGGCGATCGGGATCGTGCTTGGCGAACCATTGCCGCCGGCTCGCAACCGACACTGGCTCCAAGTCCGCCGTCACCTGACGCGAAGCGACGATCGAGTTGTAGATCGCGACAATAGCGTCGAGATCGCCGCGCGCGGCGAGTCGATAGGATGGCAACGGCCTGGAAAAGTTGTCGACAATCTTGGCCATCCGATTCTCACGCGAAAAAGTGTCGCGCTTATTTTCCCACACTCTGGCTTGCGCGGCGGCCCCGTTATCTCACCTATCGGTACTCACACTTACATCCCGGCCCAGGTGTCAGGAAACTTTACATAACGATTGTTACAGCATTGTTAACTCCTTTTATATGATGGAGTTACATCGTGTGGCACGGTGCTTGCTTTTGATACATTGCTGCAATGTATTTTGAATGTATTTTGCTGTGCCAAACTAAAAAAAGGAACACGACTAATGAATAAGATGTTGCTGAAATTATTGCCCCTCGCGTTTTTGGGCGTTGTTGGAAGTGCGATTTCCGCACCGTTTACTCAAACCATTGCGGATGCCTATTGGGGTGCCGATGATCATGGTTGGGGTGATGTGATCGGTAGCGCCAATATTTTCGATATCGATCATTTGGATGTCATTACCGACGGCGATTCGCTGAATGTGAAAGTCTTCACCAAGTTCAAGGAAAGCACCACCGCTTGGTACAAAAATATCAAGTATGGCGACTTGTTTATCAGCAACAACGGCTGGAATCCCGATGGCACGGCGGCCAATCACTACATCTCTGACACCTTCGGTAATGGTGAGGCCTGGGAATACGTGTTCGACACAGACAAGAACAAGTTGTACGGCGGAGACTTCTCGATCAACACTTCCGACCAGGAAGGGGTCAGCGGCACATTCCGCAATGGCCAAGAGACGCGCCGCAAGAAAGGCGGCACGCAGATTCTGGAGAATAACGTGGCCATCGCGCAGGAAGGTGCGTGGAACACTTTACTTTATACGTTGAGTTTTTCGGCCCTTGGCCTAGATTACAGTGGCGCCTACGACCTTGGCTTCAAGTGGAATATGACTTGCGGTAACGACAGTATCGAAGGCGGCATCGGCCGCGTGCCCGGTAACGAAGTGCCAGAACCCGCGTCCTTGTTACTTCTTGGCTTGGGTTTGGTTGGACTGGTGGCGCGCCGCAACAAAGCTTGAGCACCTAATGCCCGGAAGAGGTAGCTCCGTGGAATAACAAAAAACATAACAACAATAACAAGTCGTAACAGGCCTGACGGCGAATCGCGCGCAATACGAAGTGAATAACGCGCGATTCGCCGATTTTTTT
>JAYTGZ010000385.1:0-5682 GCA_043733025.1 Pseudomonadota bacterium
TGTTCAACAAACGCTTCGCTATACGTTGACTTCATGACTGCCTCTCTAATTTAAAAACTAAAATCTAGAGGCGACAACTAGTCTGACACAGGGGGCCCCCGCAAGCAGGGGAAGGAAATAGCTTGTAGTTGGGTGCGCATCGCGAACCGATCGGACGACGACGGTGCGCGGAGCGCACCCTACGGTGCCTTTCGTTAGACCACATAAGAGCGCTAGCACTTGACCGCAGTTGAGTTGGAAGATGTCGCCAAACCCCAACACGATTAGGAGTGATGATGTTTTGACGCCTCTTTGTGGTCGAGCCTGTAAAGAAGCAGGTGTTCTCGGGTGACGAACCGGTGACGCACCTCCCGAGGCGTACAATGGTAGTCGAGAAAGAGATTCAAAAGCGAGGAGTCCCTACGGCGAGGTTCTCTCTGAATCACGAAAAAGCCGACATTCCCAGCATTGATCAACAGTTTAGGAGGTCACCATGAATCAGTTTCTATCGAAAGCAGGTTTGGTAGTCGTTGCGATCATGGTCACATTATTCAGTTTCTCTGTGCAGGCGGAGAAAAAGAAAGTGACCTGGAGCACGAAGTGGGGGAAAGCTCAAGTAGCCATGATGTCGCCGAATGTTTTCGGCAAAGACCATATCCTTGTTCAATGGGAACGCCGAGACAAGGTGAGCAGCCCCGACCCGGAATGGAACGTGACAGAGGCGGTGTATTACGAACAGGCCGATGAAGTGGCAGGAAGCGCGGTGGTGACCGGCTATGCTGTGCTGATCTTCAAAAGTGGAGACAAAGCCTTCCATCGACTCGATGGCGCCTATACGGGCACTTACAGAGACAATGGGGCTTGGGAAGGCACTGCGGAAGGGTTGTACCGCTTCCTCGGCGGAACCGGCAAATACAAGAATATCAAGGGAACGGCGGTCGTCAGCTGCAAGGGTGTGGACCCAATGTTCGCGAAAGAGGTGGAGGACACCGGTGGCTGCACGATGGAAGGCGAAGTGGAGTTTTGAGTTAGGATTGGCTCACACGGCAGGCTGTTGCATCTCAATTTATTTCGACGGCCACCGCGAGGGTCGGGGCATCTTGTGCCCCGCCTGCGTAGCCGCCGTTATCGCCGCGCAGCGGCCACGTCAATAGAGGTCGCGGGATATGTGGTCTAACAAGCGCATGCTCCGGCGCCCGCGTATTCACCTCGCTGGCGTTCCATTGCACGAGTGCGGCGTGATCACAATCGTGAGCCTTGCTTCCTTGCCGAGAAGGATTACCAGAGCTACCTGCACTGCCTGGACGAGGCAGAATGCGCCTTGCAAACTATGTGTTGATAACGAAACATGTGCATCTATTGTTGACACCCACCGGGGCTGCGACGGTGCCGAAGTTGATTATTCCTGCCCATCAAGACCGTCGACCAGCTCGCCATTTTGGCTTGGCATAGCATTGCATCCGTGGACTTAATTTATGGCTAAGCGTTCCGCGAAGGCGACGCCACGCGCGAGCGCGCGACGCGAGATTTGTTGCGGCAAGCGTGGGCGGGCGATGCATGGCAGCTCAGTCAGCCCCGGTTGTAGGAATGGGTATAGACTAGTTGTGTGGGGCGCGGGATCGTCCCAGAGAACCGCGAGTGGCGCGAACGACACAACGTAAAGGAGGCTCACGATGGATAGGGTAGATAGGCGTGATTTTCTGGCTCGATCGGCGGCGCTGGCGGGCGCGTCCCTGTTGTCGTTTTCCACTTCCGCACGGGCTGAGCCGCCGCCGGAAATTAAGAAGGTTCGATTTCTGCATGACCCGAGCATCTGCATAGCGCCGCAGTACCTGGCAATCGAGTTGCTGCGCTTGGATGGATTTACAGAGTTGCCGATAGTCGATCTTGATCCGGCACTCGGCGCCAACATGATTGCCGATGGACATGCGGACTTCGGAATGTGGGACGTGCCAGGCCTCATTCCGATGTTGGATACTGGAAAACGTCTAGTTGTATTAGCCGGGATTCATGCCGGTTGCTGGGAACTCTTCGCTAACCCGCGTGTTCAGGCGATCCGGGATCTGAAAGGAAAGACAGTCGTTATCAGTGCCATGGAGTCCAGCGAGCACATCTATATCGCAAGCATGCTTGCCTACGTCGGCATGAATCCAAAAAAACACGTGAATTGGACGGTGTCGGGATCCGTTCCCGATTCGATGCGCTTGTTCGTCGACGGCAAGGCCGATGCGTTCCTCGGATTTCCCCCGCAACCGCAGGAACTGCGTGCGAAGAAGATCGGACAGGTCATCGTGAACACAACGCTAGACCGGCCTTGGTCCCAATACTTCTGTTGCACGGTTACGGCAAACAAAGACTTCGTCCGCAAGTATCCGGTCGCCACCAAGCGGGTCGTGCGCGCGTACCTGAAAGCCACCGACATCTGCGCTCGGGAACCCGAACGGGCCGCCCGCTTCATGGCAGACAAGGGCTACGAACCGCGCTACGACATGGCACTCGAAGTCGTGAAAGCCGTGCCGTATAGCCGATGGCGCGAAGCCAATCCAGAGGACAGCTTTCGCTTCCACGCGCTCCGCCTATACGAGGTCGGCATGATCAAATCCACACCGCAGAAGATCATCACGCAGGGTACCGATTGGCGGTTCTTGAATGAGTTGAAGAAGGAGTTGAAGGTGTGAGTACCGCGATCCCTACCGCCGGTTTTCCGGGCAGAATGATCGCGGCTGGCATCTAAGCAAATTGTCACCGCGAGTTACGGAGCGTGAATAACTGTCTACCAGATCGTTTTCAGCAACGCGCTGTCAAGAATGCGCTGATCGCGTGTCACCAACGGCAGACCGAGGGATCGGGCCGTGGCGCCGATCAATCGGTCGGCGGGATCTTGCGAGTAGTCGTCCCCGAACGTCGTGGCGAGGGCCGCGATTTCGGGCGTGATTTCATGCACGATTGCGCGCGTTTCCTCGACCATGGTGCGAACACTACTTTCGATCGTACCGGGGGCGCGCAGGCGGCCTTGGGTGAATAACATGGCGAGTTCCCAAAGGCTGATCGACGCGATGGATATTCCGCCTGAGTCTGCCGCTTTGCGTACCGCCGCGGCGGCGGGCCGCGACAACCGCTTGGGTTCAATCGCAAGCCATATCCAGACGTGGGTGTCGAGGAGAATCAAGTCAGTTGTTCTCCCAGGCAGCAGGCGCGACCACAGGTGCCGCGACGTCTCCGAGAATTTCTATCGTGCCGGTCAAACAACCGAACAGATCGCGCTCGGTGCTTTCAACCGGCACCAGTTTCGCCACCGCGACGCCTTTTTTCGTGATGAGCACGGGCTGTCGACGCTTACGCACATCGTCCATGATGCTAAGGCAATGGGTTTTGAACTCTCCGGCGGGAATGGTCTTCATGGTCGGACTCCGATGACTATGGTCGAATTATACTGGTTTTACGGTTGGTCACGAAGTGCATAGAGATTCAGGCGGCGCACAGACCACGCGATGATTTTAGTAAAGAGAAGGACCCTTTATAAGGAGACGCATGATGAACACGATAGACAGGCGAAATCACGTCACCCGTGAAAATCATCGAAGAAGGGGTACGACAATGAAACCGATCTTGGCAATTTTCAACTTACAGTTTATCCAAGCCGTGCCCGAGCCATCACAGGCCCTCATGCTTCGGGTGGGCGCCGCGGTTATCGGATCGTTTTCCAGACTAAGTAGGAACCATTCGGTCAGTTAGTTTGGTCATCTGCTTAGTTGCCCCCGACCCCGCCCGAGAGGCGGGGTTTTTTATTGGCGGAGAGTGAGTCCGCCAATCGGCTATCCAAAGCTTTCCAAAGCTTTCCACGTTGATATGCTGTAAACCCGCTACAGCAGCCATTCTACAGTAATACCCTATCTATTTTGCTGCATTCCTGTATAATTTAATCCACGATAGTGAGTGGGGTAGATAAGGGGTAGTAGGTTTGGCGGAGACTTTGAAATGAACAGAAAAACACTGCACCGATTGACGGTGAAGGCGGTCGAGAACTTCGACACGCCAGGGGACTACAACGATGGAGGCGGCCTGTATTTGCAGGTAAGCCCATGGATCACGAAGTCATGGATGTTGCGATACCGAATTCATGGGCGGCAGCGCGCAATGGGCTTGGGCAGCTATCCGGCGGTCAACGTGAAGGAAGCGCGCGAACGGGCCTCAGATGGCAGACGGCAAATACGCGACGGCGTGGATCCGATCGAAGCGCGTAACGTGCGCGCACTGCAGGCTCGCTTGAGCAGCGCCAAGACCGCAACCTTTACAGACTGCGCGAGCGCCTACATCGACTCACATCGAGCCGGATGGGCCAACCCCAAGCACGCGGCGCAATGGTCGGCGACCCTCGAAACGTACGCATACCCGGTGTTTGGACAACTGCCAGTGCAAGCAGTCGATACCACGCTCGTCATGAAGTGCGTAGAGCCGATCTGGCGCGAGAAAACCGAAACCGCAAGTCGAGTGCGCGGACGCATAGAATCCGTGCTCGATTGGGCGAAGGTCCGCGGCTATCGCGACGGCGAGAATCCCGCGCGCTGGCGTGGTCACTTGGACAAACTGTTGCCACCGCGCACAAAGGTCACCAAGGTTAAGCATCATGCCGCAATGCCCTACGCTGATATGGCCCCATTTATGCGCGAACTGCGGAGCCGCGAAGGGATTGCGCCTAAGGCGCTGGCGTTCGTGATTCTCACCGCCGCGCGGGTTTCGGAAGCCGTCAACGCGAAGTGGTCGGAGTTCGACCTGAATCGCAAACTCTGGACGGTGCCCGCGGAACGCATGAAGGCGAAGCGAGAGCATCGTGTACCGCTTTCCAGCGTTGCCCTGAAGCTTGTAGAAAAGCTGGAAGCACAGCGCCAGGGGGATTACATGTTCCCGGGCTGGACTTCCCCGGACAAGCCCCTAACGGGCGCTGCGTGCCTCACGCTGCTCGACGACATGGGACACGCCGATCTGACCACCCACGGGTTTCGCTCGACGTTTCGCGACTGGGCGGCCGAGCAGACTAACTTCCCGCGCGAAATCGCCGAAGCCGCGCTCGGCCACGTGCTCAGCAACAAGACGGAAGCAGCTTACCAGCGCGGCGACCTACTCGACCGGCGGGGGCTACTCATGCAAGCGTGGGCGCAATACTGCAGCAAGCCGCAATCGGCGAAAGTGATTTCGCTAGGGCAAGCGCTAGACCTGGTGCTAGGATGAGTATTGCGCCTGACGACTTGGGGCTAGCCTAGGGCTACAGGCAAAAAGCGGCCGCGCCAAGAGTTACTAGCTCGAGGGCGGCCTGACCAATCAGCAACCTAAACAGGAGATTGCATCATGGCTGACATAAATTATATCGCTTCTACCCCTGCCGATGGCCCACCGCCGTCCACACCCGATAGAGACCTTGAAGGTCGCCTGCACATTCTCGCCGGTCAAGTAGGCGGTATCGAGGAGGTGTTGCGCATGATGTACGAAAGTAAATCATGCGAATCTGAAGAGGCATTGCTTTTGGTGATGAATGTCGCTGGGGAAGTCTATCTTGAGCTTAAGACGATGGCCGAAGAGGTGAGTTAACCGACTCAGCCGCGCCGGCCAATAAAAAGCCCGCCAACTGCGAGGGAGGATCGCAGCGGGGGTTTGGGTACCTGGGTTTCGTTTGCCGCGCTGGCTTTCGGGCCGGTGGTGGTTCAG